>JAMDCE010000167.1:876-4380 GCA_023489135.1 Chloroflexota bacterium | reverse complement strand
CCGTGCGGAAAGCTCGTTGGTCCGTTCCAGCATACCAAGGTCACCCCAATAGATCCCCCGCAGGCCGCGCAGATCGAGAAATATCTGATCCTCCTGTAGCTCCAGAACGGGGCTCACCTGCTGGAGCTTGTTCAGAACCTCTTCCAGAGCCGCGGCCACGCGTACGGGGTCAGGCTGAATAATAATGGCCTCATGGCAGAGCGGAAGCACCTCGCGCAAGGGCAGGCCGGGGTAGATGCCGGCGTTCCTGGCCTCGGGCGAGCAAAGCTGCACCACCTTGCGCTCTCCCGGCCGGCTGCCGAGCACCAAAGGACGCCCATCCCAGGCGGGGCGCCGGAGCACCTCCACCCGGAGCGGCAACTGGGGGAGCCAGGCGCAGGCAACATCTATTTCCGACCAGGAAGCGGAGCGACCATCTATACCAAGAGTCTTGATCTGCACGCCAAAACCTGCTAAGCGACCTTTCCCAAAGCAATCCTCCTCTCTATAATAGAACAAATGTTCTATTTGTCAAGAGGTTTCGCTGCTGACCTTGCGCATCAGCCATTCCCCGGATAAAATCTGCCGCATATCAAAAGGCCTTTCGACGGAAATGGAGAGGACCGTGGGAAAACAAAAGACCACAGGTGGCAAACCCAAGCCAGCACCCGCAGAATGGACCGAGGCCAGAATAGAGGCCCTCCTGGAGCGCTTCGATCAGGCTCTCCTCAGCGGCGACCAGACTCGGATGAGCGATGTAACCGAGCAGCTCTGGCCGATCAGGCGCCACCTACCGGAGGCGTTGACGAAGCGGATCATAGACGGCCGCGCCCGCATCCCTACCATCGCCTTCGAACTGCTTGCCGGGTTCGCCGGTCACCGGACGAAGAGCTATCTCAAGCGCATTGCCGAAGACCGCAACGTGCTGGACATAGTTCGGTTTGGCGCCCAGCGCCGAACGGGCTGGCCGCAGCGGGGCGAGAAGAAGCGTCGACTTGCTTTCCTCGAGACACTGAATGATGCCGAGGGAACGCTCTTGGAAGCAGTCGATCAGGGCACTGAGCCCTGGCCGCCTGACGGCGAGATCCTCGCGGAAGTGCTTGGCTACCTGATCTCCTTGTCCACTGAGCAACGACAGGCCTCGGTGGCGCGAATTGCCGAGCAGTTAGGACTTCGGGCGGCCTGGCTCCTCCACGCTGTGCTCCACATTTCCGACCCGGCGACCCAACTTCTCGCTTTAGGCGAGCTTGTCAGGCTCCGTGATTTCGGAGCCGCGGGATCGATTGGGCGGCTTGCAAAAACCGCTCAAAACTCTAAAATACGCACCGAAGCTGCGGCGACCCTTCAGCGCCTGGGCATGCGTGCGGTCAATACGGCCGCACCGGCCGCAGCCCGGCCATTTCCTCCGGTCGAGCGAGCGCTGCTAAGCATGATTGACGACGACGGTACCCAGGCGATTCTCGTCGCTCGGAGTTGGGAGGCTGGCACTTTCTTGATAGTGCATGTTCTTCACAATGACCACTGGGGAATCAAGGATGCCTTTGGCTGGACTCACATGCCTGAGGATCAGATGAAAGAGATGCTGGCCGAGCTCGAGGAGCAAGAGGTCTATATGGTGGACGCGGACTTGGCGGCGGTGCGCGGCGTCCTGTCTGCCGCCGTGGAAGTCAACGCCGCTACCGGCCACGGCATTCCTCCCATCTTCGAGCTTTGGGAGCCCCTACTGCACGAGTCCTACCCGCCGCCGCAGGATGAGCCGGTCATCGCGGCCGAGTTGGAGGACGTCACGTATGCCAACCGGCCGGATCTTATCCGTTTGAGTGGGCAGCTCCTCGATCACCGCTTCTTCGAGACGTGGGCGTTCGATCTTGCGCGAACATCTGAGGCGATGATCATCGCGCCTCCCCCTACGGGAAACCGCCTGACTGATCGTCAATACGGGCCGATGATCCAGCACCTCGTCGACCCGCTGGTGCGCGAGCGGCTTCGGCGCCGCCTCCGTCGGCAGGCCTGGCTCCTTGAGCAAGACGGCGATCCTAAGGCGCGTGACCAGGCCCTGGCCGTCGCGGCCCAGTTGGCCACGGGTGGGATCAGCGAGTTGACGAAGCAGCCTTTCCTGCGCGCCTTGACCGAGCGCAGCGTTATCGAAGCAGTGAGCAGTATGCTACCTTCCCAGTAAGAATTTTCGAAGGCCGCTTCGATCCGAGATTGAAAAGAATTCATCGCCGCCGGGGGGTGGCGGCCGCATTCGTTTGAGAACTTCTAGCTCCAAGACATCGTTGATTCTGGGCCCCGACAGCTTTCAGGATGTGGGCAAGTATCGTATCACGACTCCGGCGGCAGATAGGGAATCAGACCGCGTCGCAGCGCTTCTTCCTGGATCTCACGGGGTGCGTCGCGGGCGTCAATAATGAAGCCATCCACCTTGATAAACCAGGCCAGCGGGTTTTCGTCCAGTTTGCTTGGCCGCGTCCAGCGCGGATCGAACTGACCGATGCGCAAAGCGTCCTCGATCTTTCTGGCCTTGGCGGCGCAGGTGCTCTTGCTGACGCCGAATGTGTCGCACAGCTCCACCGCAGTCATATGAGGCATTTGACTCTTGTCGAACAAAAAGTTCACGCTGCCTACGGCGTAGACGATACTACAGATCCAGGTGTTGATATCACCCCTAAGCAACGGTGAGGGCCGTTTTCGACAAAGAGCCGCAGCAGCTTTCCGGCAAAGCTGGGCATATTCGTCGGTAAGATGCTCGCGACAGAACTCATCTGTGATCGCAGTTATTTGGTCGAAAAGCGGCCGCATCTGTTTCGGCACCGATTCTTCTGTTTGTTTAACCACAGCCTTTCCTCCTTTCCAAGGTTTCGAACTGGAGCAGGCACCACCCGGCTGCCTAACTCCCCATTTCACGCCTAGCATACCCGCAATTGCCCCCTTGGCGCTGGTTATCCTAGGCAATATCTTCAACCCACATCATATGTTTCGCCAATGGTCCGTTCGACAGCGCCTCATAGAGTCTGCGGTCGGCCGTGGCCACCTGTCCATCAAGGAGCACTGCCAGCGCCACATAGAGGCAATCGTAAAGGCTCCGCCCTGTTTGATTGGCTATTTGGTATGCCGGGTCAAGCAGCGCCAGAAACGAGTGAGTCTGAACCGGCACCTGTCGAAGAGCGGCGCGAACCTTATTGCCCTCGGCCGCGGAGATCTCACCCCTCCGAATCCGCTTGCAGACCAGGTTGTCCACTTCCAGCAATAGGAAATCCGGGGCGTGAAGTCGATACTGATCGTCGAGCAGACGAAGAGCCTCGGGAGTGTGCACCTCTTCCAAGAACCACTTGGCGGCAACGCTGGCGTCTACGACGTAGAGCGTCACCGGTCACGGTCCTCACGAATGAGATCGGTGCTATCGCTGAATTTCCGCCCCTTGAACTCCGCCCGAATAGCGTCGGCTAATTCGCGGGCTGACTCCATATCGACCTTAGCCGCGTCCTCAAGGATGGCCTTCACCTCGGACTGCAGGGAGCGACC
>JAMDCE010000167.1:0-866 GCA_023489135.1 Chloroflexota bacterium | reverse complement strand
AAACATATGATGTGGGTTGAAGATATTGCCTAGAACACCGGTCCACAACCTGCTCATCCAGGTCCCGCACCAGTATCTGGGCCATTGTTACTCTCCTTCAACCTTGTGCTATCATAATGATAGCATACGGAGCCGATGTGTCAAGGGATTCAGCACCCACCCCTAGACGGCTTGTGCACGGTCTTGATAGGCTGAGTTATCATGGGTCCAACTCACGACCCTGCTTGTAACCGAAGGTACTCACGTGCGAAAAGTGAGTCGGCTATGTCCTTGTAGTGGCGCACCTACGTGTGCGCCGTGGGCGGACACGCACAGGTCCGCCTCCACGGATATCAATCTGATACCTGGTGTTCGTTATCCCTGGAGGTTAGGTGACGGAAAGGAGATTGAACATGCCCGTCGGCTGCGTTGACGGCGATAAGCTTGCCGTAGTCACCGTGCGAAGCGACCTCGGTTGGGGTAAAGGCAAGCACGGCAACTGGTGGGCCCTGCGGGCCTTCTCGGCCATGTGCGACCAGCACGATGACCTGCCCTATCCCTACGGCCTCTGGACCTTTCCCTCGTCGATTCACCTGGCTGTGGAACGCAGGTGAGATCTCCGCGGCCGGGAGTTGGAGATCGTGAGCAAACCCGAGTTCGAGGCCTTCCTCTTGCGGGTCAGATCCGGAACGGTAGAGGCGGAAGGCGAAAAGGAGTAGACGCGGCAGACAAATTCCCTCTACTTCAAGTCTTGCATGTCAGTGATTCCTTGAGTATAATTCAAGGTATGGATGACATGAATTCGACGAGACCGCACCACACGCAGCTTTTTCAGGTGGCGTCTGAGCAGCAAGGCTATTTCACAGCAGAACAGGCACGCGCTTCTG
>JAMDCE010000185.1:2349-4384 GCA_023489135.1 Chloroflexota bacterium | reverse complement strand
TATAAGCTACATTCCCTACCAGTGGGTGCTGGGATATGCGGCTTTACGAGCAGCCTTCAGGGAGGTAAGGGGGGTTAACAACTGGGAGAAGACAGCTCACGTCGGAGCACACCGAAAGGCGGCTTAGAAATCCGTAGAGAGATCGATCCATGAACGAAGACAGCGAAAGCACTCAAAATAGGGGACAAGGCGAGACACCGGAGAGCAACACGCCAAGCAAGAGCGATGAAGGCACGCGACTATGGAACCTCAGAGAAAGGACCCTCATTGCCATCCTTGCCGTCCTCACCCTCGTCATCCACGGCTACAACATGTTTGGCTATCCCCTCTACCTTGGTGACGAAGGAATCTACATGGAGCAGGCGTGGTCGGTGTTGAGAATGGGAAAGCTCTCGCCCTATACCTATTTCTACGACCACGCCCCTGGTGGCTGGATTCTCATTTCCGGCTGGACACTCATCCTGCCAGGCCAGTTCAATGCCGCCGGCATGGCCATTAACAGCGGACGGATCCTAATGCTCATCCTTCAAGTAGCCTCCGTCGTGCTGCTCTATCGAGTAACCAAGAAGTTCACAGGAAGCGACATCGCCGCTGTAGCCACCGTTGGTCTGTTTACCTTCTCGCCTCTCGGCCTCTACTACCAGCGTATGGTCCTTCTGGACAACATCCTCGTGTTCTGGATGATGATCTCCCTCTACCTAGTCGTATTTCATGGGAACAGGCTCGTCACTCTCGTGGCCAGCGGGGTCGCCTTTGGGCTGGGAATGTTAACCAAGGAGAACGCCGTATTCTTCGCCCCCGTTCTCGCCTACATGATCTATTCCGAGGTCAAGCAAACCTATTACTATCGCTTCGCAATGGCCGGCTGGCTCTTTAGCGCCATAGCTATCACCTCGCTATATCCGCTGTACGCCCTACTCAAAAACGAGTTCCTCCCTTCTGGCACGTTGCTGAGCAACACACCTGCCGAGCACGTCTCGCTCATCACCACGTTGATTTGGCAGCTCGGAAGGTCGGGTGGCAGCATTCTCAACCCTGATAGCCAGTTCTGGGTGTTCTTTATGAGCCGATGGTGGGTGAAAGACTCCATCATAATCGTACTCGGCATCGCTGCCACCACGTGGAACATTTTAGTCGGCGTGATGGATCGCCAACACCATCGCAATGAACTAATCGCCGGACTTTTCTCCGCCGCGTTTGGCTTCTACCTGATCAAAGGCAGCGCCATGCTCGAATTCTACGTAGTCCCTATCCTTCCGTTTTTCGCCCTTAACGTAGGAATGGTTATCGATCAGCTGCTGAAGTCGGTGCTGGACCGCAGGGCTCCTACGGGATTCCTCGTGATCTTCGTCGCGCTCAGCCTGCTTCTGCTCTACGGGGCGCGAGACCAGTTCTTTATCGACCAGACGAGAACTCAGTTGGAGCAGCTGCAGTTTGTTCGGGACACAGTCCCGAGCAGGGCAAATGTAGTGATCGACGATGACCTCTGGGTCGACCTCCACGAAAAGAAGGGGAATAGGCCGGCCTATCCCAATGCCAATTCCCACTGGAAAGTCGCTCAGGACCCTGACATCCGTGACAAGCTCCTCAGAGGCGACTGGCGTAATATTGATTATCTTGTTCTTTCAACCGATATGTACGACGTGTTGCGAATCAACAACGAGACCATAATCTTGCAGGCGTACGACCACTCGAAATTGATGGCCACGTTCCAGGAAGGTAATGTCATTCTTGAGGTACGCCGTGTCGTCAAGTGATTCCAGGAGGTAGGCAACATAATGAGGAAGATACTCATCGGGATCGTGGTTGTCGGGGCGCTGCTCATCCTTAGCAATATGGTGCTGAACCGCGGATCTGAAGCTCCACCGGTTCCAGGGCAGCCGACAAGCTCCCAAACCATTAAACAGAAAGAAAAGAACACTCCCGCCCCGGTCGCGACGAAGATCACGAGGAATCCCGTAGGAGCCCTGCGGTCCAGCACCGACTTCAGCAGCTGATCGATAACCATTCCTACGTTAAGGGCGAAAAACGGAAG
>JAMDCE010000185.1:0-2339 GCA_023489135.1 Chloroflexota bacterium | reverse complement strand
CGCGACGATCGATCCTAGGAGCATTAACCCAAAGCAGGGTGCCCTCATTCTTCTCAACCCTGCTACGGCAAGACCCGGCTCCTCCATCGGCGTGACCGGAACCGGCTTCGATGCGGGAGCGACGGTAACCTTCGTCCTCAAGCGCAAGAAGGATGATCAGGGGATAGATCTAGGGTTCACTCAGGCTGACAAGGGAGGCAATATCAGCGGCTACACCTTCACGTTGCCTCAAGAGGTCGCCGGTGGAACCTTTACAATAGAGGCCCGCCAGGACGGCGCCGGAAAGACCGCCAGCGCTACAGGGAACGCCGTGGCGAACAGCCCGGAAATCAAGTTTGGCGCCCAAGTCGGCAAGCCTGGAGACCAGATATCTATCTCCGCCAAAGGATTCTCTCCGAAGGAGGTGGTTAGCGTTCACCTAAACAGCCTTAACTCCGATCCTATTGGCACGATCGAGACCGACGAAAGCGGCGGAGTTTACCAGGCTACTCTGGAGGTGCCATTTGGCGCCGTAGGAAACAATTCCTTCATTTTCATGGGGGAGAAGAGTCAGTCTCCCGTGTCAGTACCCTTCCTGATGCTGAATCTGTATCCTGTGCTCGACCTGAGCTCATATGCCTCTAAGGCCGACGAGGTTCTCAGCTTCTCCGCCGAAGGCTTTGGCCCTAGAGAAAGAGTAAGAATATACCTGAATGATTTGAACTCCCCGCCAGTAGCAATTGTGGAAGCAGATCAGAGCGGGTCGTTCAAGAATGAAGGTGGATTCCTCATTCCGTACGATCTCAAGGGGAAAAACACCATTATTGCCATGGGCGAACAAAGCATGGCCCCTACCACTGTGAGCTTTGACGTGCTCCCCTATTCTCCAAACGCCGAGGCTAGCACCTACGGTGGTAAGCCGGGAACAATCGTAAGCTTCTATGGCGCCGGGTTCGGTCGGAATGAGATCGTAAGGGTCTATGTGGGCATGTCGGAGCAGAGTGCGGGCAAGGAGGTCACCTGCGGCAAGAGCGACGATGAGGGAAATCTGCTCGCCGCCGGCTCGTATCGGATACCGGGGGATGTCGAAGCTGGGCAGCTCGATTTCACCCTAGTTGGCGACAAGACCCAAGTGCCAGCCAAAGCGAGCATGGAGGTTATGGCAGCAGGGGGACCTGTCACTATTCCTCCGGACGATAAGCCCTACGTCTGCCAGTACGACGAGGAAGAAAGGCTAAGACAGGAAGAAGAGAAGCGAAAGGCCGAGGAAGCGCAGAAGACAGCGGAAGCTCTGGCGCAACCGCCTACTCCATCTGAAGGCACACCCCCTGGCAATCCTCCTGGCGCTCAATCTGAGTCGACCCCTCCTGCTGCAGCGCCTTCGCCACGATCCACTGTGGCCGTCGTAAGCAATACGGAGGGAGAAGGCGTCAGCGTGAGGCAAGAGCCTAATGGCGGGGACAAGCTTGCCGTCTGGCCAGATGGCACTCGCCTCGATCTTGCAGGGGAAACGCGGGATGTGGATGGACAGACTTGGGTTAAAGTCAAAGATCCGGCCGGCAACGAAGGGTGGGTACCGGCCAAATACCTAGCCCCCAGCGGACAATAGGGGCACGGTGTCGTGCCCTCAATTGGGGCAAATGTGTTGCATTAGGTCGAATAGTTGTCTACCCATGTGAGCAGTGGGGCGACCCTTCCAGGGAAGGGCGTCGCCCCCACAAGGACAATGACATGCAATCTCTTGTAGTACTGCCAACCTACAATGAAGCAAGCAATATAGAGTCAATGGTCAGAGACATCCTCATTCAGGGCGCCTTCGACATTCTGATCGTGGACGACAACTCCCCCGATGGCACGGGCCGAATGGCTGACGAGCTCAGTCTTGAAAACCCGGGCCGGATAGAAGTATTGCACAGGGAGGAAAAGCGTGGCCTCGGCAGCGCCTACGTCGCGGGATTCGGCTATGCTCTGGGCCTCGGCTTTCCCTACATCTTTCAGATGGATGCAGACTTCTCCCACAACCCTGCGGATCTCCCCCGCATGGTAGCAGAGTTGGAGGCCGGGGCCGACGTCGTGATCGGATCGCGCTATGTACCTGGGGGACAGACTCCCGGCTGGACGGTCCAACGCAGGCTTCTTAGTCGAGCAGGATCCTTCTACGCACGAACGATTCTCGGCCTGGACGTGCAGGACCCAACGGGCGGGTTCAGAGGATTTCGCCGCGAGGTTATCGAAAGACTCGACCTTGGCAGCATTCGCTCAAATGGCTTCGCCTTCCAGATCGAAACGGCCTATCGTTGCTGCCGAAACGGCTTTCGGATTGCCGAAATCCCGATCACCTTCGTGGACCGCCGCCTTGG
>JAMDCE010000263.1 GCA_023489135.1 Chloroflexota bacterium | reverse complement strand
AGGACAAAGGCCGTCTTAGGAGACAAGATGACGCGGCGAAGCGTCAGCGGCGAGAGTTCCGGGCGTCGAGTGGCCCGAGGTGAACGGCGAACTCGCCTGAGGCTTAGAAGCGAAAACCTTCGATCCAACGCGCGCAAGGACTGGCAAGGTCTTAGGATTCCTGCAGCGAGACCCAGGTTGAATCCGGCAAAGATTCAATTAACCGCGGTTAGCTAACATACGGCTATTCTCTACTTATCCAGCGTAGAATCAGGGCACCTCGTCGCCATCGTTCCGGGGCATCGGTGCCATGCCACAGCTGTAATTTGACAATGTCACATTGCCCCGTGGGATGGCTTCTCCCGCCCCACCCGAGCGGGGGACAAGCCACCCGCACCATATGCCAAAGTGGTGAGGCTACGCTCGATTACGGGAATGTGACAGGGTCAGAGTAATGCGGGAGGTAGTGTATGCTTGGCACTTTGCGGGACAACTTCACCAGCACCGTGGACAAGTGGTACGACCGAAAGGCCGTCATCTACGGTGACCGCACCTACACCTACGGCGACCTCGACGCTAGCGCCAATCAGCTAGCCAACTACCTGGCAGACCGGGGAGTGGGGAAAGGCGACACGGTGGGGCTGCTGCTCTTCAACTGCGCCGAATTCGCCATCGGATACCTGGCCTGCCAGAAACTCGGAGCCATCTCTTCATTGCTCAACTATCGCCTTTCGGCCGGGCCCGTCGGATACGCCGTTCTTCAGGAGAATCAAAAGGCCCTGATCTTCAACGCCCAGTTCGCCCCTACTGTGCAGGAAGTGATGCGGGACGCAAGGGAATGCCATTACCTGTGCGTCGGATCACCCACCCTCGAAGGCGCCCACAGTCTCGACGACGTCGCCCAGTACCCCGTTTCTTGGCTGCGTCCCAGATGCGCCTGGTCAGCTCCGAGGTCTCCGGCTTGAGCTTGGACTCCATGGGCGCCGTCCACCACGTGAGCAGGATCGGCTCTTCCTTCAGGGGGAAGATGGCCAGGCCAATGTCGCCGATGCCGGTCACGTAGCGGATGTTGGCGAAGTTGCCGCCCCAGTTGCTCTGATCGCCCGCGATGACCAGGCAATCCAATCCTCGTTTGACCATCTCGCCTCGGATGAGATTCCAGCGGCGATCGCGCTCCTGGATAGTCAGTAGAGGGAAAAAGTCGCTTGCCATGTAGATGGTCCTCCTTGCAAAGTGATTGATGTCGGCGTCTATTTACGGAATATGGTCCGGTCGATCTTTCCCAGAATGTTTCTGGGGATGCTGTCTACGAACTCGATCAATTTGGGTCGCTTGTACCTGGGAAGCTCGCCGCTTTCCAGACAGTATCTCTCGATATCGTCGACGGTGAGATCGGGGCTGCGGCGAACGATGATGGCCTTGACGGTCTGCCCCCACTTCGGGTCGGGCACGCCGTAGACGGCCACGTCCACCACCTGTGGATGCTTCGACAGAAAGAACTCCACCTCCTGAGGGTAGATGTTCTCTCCACCGCTGATGATCACGTTGTCGATGCGGTCGATGGGATAGACGTAGCCTTGAGCATCGACCCTGACTACGTCCCTGGTGTATTGCCAGCCGCCGTGGGCTCGCAGCTTCTCCTCGGGCGTGCAGAAGTATTCCCCTATCGCCTGCAGTCCACGGTTGATCAACTGGCCCTCTCCAGGGGGGCCGACGATCTCGTCGGGCTCTGACATTGCCTCTTCTTTAACGTCGATGACGCGCACCTGTTGAAAGTAGCTGGCCTTGCCGATGCTCTCCCATTTCTCCTCGGGCTCCAGGCCAGTATGACAGCCCGTTATCGCGGTGCAGCTCTCCGTGGTGCCGTAGGTGTTCAGCACCTCTCAGCCCAGGACATTTCTCACCTTGTGCAGCAGTTCCTTGGGCAGGGCCGAGCCGCCGCTGCGGATCAGGCGAAGCGATCTTATGTCGAGGGTGCCCATCTCTTGCATAGCCTGGACCATCTGGTACATCTGGGTGGGCACGGCGAAAGCCTCCGTTACCCGATGTTGGGCGATGAGCTTCAGTGCCTTCTGCGCCGCGTATTCGCCGACCATGACCTGAGCTGCCCCCAGGACGACGTAGGCCACGAAGAAATTGGTGGCGGCGCCGATGACGACAGGCGCCAGGCTCATGCCGACGTGGCCTCTGTCCAGGCCCATTTCCAGGCAGTATTGGATGCCCGTGAGAATCTGAGTCTCGTTGGTGAAGGCCGCGCCCTTGGGACGTCCCGTGGTGCCAGATGTGTGGATGACGTTGCAGAGGTCCGTCTCCTGTATGTTAACCGGCGGTGGTTCCGAGACAGGATACCGGGAGATGTCGTCGAAACTGAGAGCGCCTTCGAGGCCAGCCGAGCCGACGCAGACGAAGCGGCAGTTCTTTGCTTCCTGCATCGTTTCCTGCACCGTAGAGGCGAACTCCGCGTTGAAGACCAGCGCCTTCTGGTTCTCCTGGAGAACCGCGTACCTGACGGGACCAGACGAAAGGCGATAGTTGAGGCAGGACGAGATGGCTCCCAACTTCTGACAGGCCAGGAAAGCAATTGCAAATTCGGCGCAGTTGTAGAGCAGTAGCCCAACTACGTCGTGCTGCTTCACGCCGAGGTCGGCCAGCATATTCGCCAGCTGGTTTACCTTAGAGTTGAGATCACCATAAGTATAGGTCGCATCGCCGTAGACGATCGCTTTCCTGTCGTACCATTTGTCGACAGTGCTGGAGAAGTTGTCGCGCAGTGTACCGAGCATAGACTGATTCTCCTGCATATTCGAAAACTACTTTAAGGCGCCGAGCGGGCAGTGGCGTCACGTCACTGCCCGCTCGATAGATCCAGTTACTTGACCAACTGCCACTTGCCATTCTTGGCTAGATGGGGATAGGTCTGCCACGCGGTCACGCCGTCGCTGGACATAGAAACAGAACCATACAGGCCCTTTCGATCCTTGAGGTTGGCGAAGCCGTCCCGTATAACCGTGCGGGCCTGCTGCAGGTTGCTGCTGGAAGTGACGTTGTCCTTGCGCATGATTTCCGCGATGATCGTAAGAACATCGTAGACCCCGGGCTCCAGAGATACCTGATCGACCTTTAGATTGGCAGCCGCGATTGCTTGGTTGAACCGGGAGAGGAATTTCTGGAAGGTCGGGTCTGGATTCTCAATAGTGCTGTAGCGAACGCAAACCCAGCCTTCTCCTGCGGCTCCGACCGTGCCCAGGAAAGGAGTTGGCTGAACCTGGTAGCCCGTCACCACCGGCAACTTGACCTGCTGGCGCTCCAGCTCTTTGGCAATATTGATGGGCAGCACGTCGCTCAGGGCAATGCCATCCGGATTCAGACCCTTCACTTTCGTGACGATGGCGCTGAAATCGGTTGTGCCTGTCTCGTAAGGAACGGTATCTATTACCTCGAACCCCTTCTCTTTGAGGAATTTGGGGAAGAGGTTCTTGACGATATTCTCAGAGACCGATTCCTTGGCATCCCCGACTATGACCATCTTCTTCACGTTCGGGTAAACCTTCTTATACGCATCGATGGCGATAGGGAGGCCGGCCACATCCAGGCTGAGGTAGCCGAATGCCCATGGCCGATTCTTCGGGAATATGCCGTCCTTGGCTGCCGTCGTCGAGATCAGGGGAACCTGCAGTTGATTGGCGATGTGAGCAACTGCCTCGGCCTCCGCGCTGGAATAGGGGCCCACAATCGCAAAAACCTTGTCTTGCTCGGCGAGCTTCCTGATACCTGTTACCGACTGCTGAGGATCGAAGGGACTATCAAAGGTCACAACTTCCAGGGGGTTGCCGTTGATGCCTCCAGCCGCGTTAATATCTTCCAGAGCCAGCTTCAAAGCTGTTTGCTGCAATAGACCATTGTTTGCCATCCGGCCGGTGAAAGGCGCCATATATCCAACTTTGATAGGGTTCCCGGTTGGCTTGGCGGCTGCAGGCGAGGCCGCTGGTGTGCTCGCGGGCGCACCCGTGGCGGGCTTCGTGGCTTGCGGCGCAGTCGTGGGTTTGGTGGCTGCAGGCGCAGCAGAAGTTGCGGTTGGCGATGGGGCAGCGCCTCCGCAACCGTAAAGGGCCAGGGAGAGCAGCAACACGGCGATAAGGTTGAGCATGCCCACCTTGAGAAGCTTCTTCTCGACCATCGAAATACCTCCTTACAAAAATTGGCTATCGAAAACGTGGCCCACCGAGAATAAGAAAGCTGGGCGACATCACCTCCTTAATGTGTCTGCCTGCGCTATCGCGCCATAACCCGACGACTCCAGCCCTCCTCCAGCCTCTGGTCGTTTGAGTTCACGCGCGGCTTCGTCAATATCCGGTTTCTCCCAAATACCTGGCGTACTCGCACTGCCGCGTTTTCGATAGCCAATTTTTGT
>JAMDCE010000361.1 GCA_023489135.1 Chloroflexota bacterium | reverse complement strand
GATCCTGGCCTCGATATCGCTTGCCGTCAGTTCGAAACGGGTTTCGCTCGTCGTTGGAACTGGCACGAAGACTCCGCCGGAAAGGGTCACCGCAGGCATATAAGCTACGTAGCCTGGATCGCTCGAAATGACTTCATCCCCAGGATCAAGCAGCGCCCTCATGGCCAGATCGAGTGCTTCACTAACCCCAACAGTGATGAGCAACTCGTCGACCGGGTTGTATCGCACCCTATACTTGTTTCCTAGATGCGCAGCAAGGGCCTCGCGAAGCTCCAGGAGACCGTAATTGGAGGTATACATAGTGTAGCCGGATTCAACCGAATAGATGGCTGCCTCGCGAACATGCCAAGGCGTGACGAAATCCGGCTCGCCGACCCCGAGCGAAATGACCCCCTCCATATTGATCAGGAGGTCAAAAAACTTCCTGATCCCCGATGCAGGGATCTTTCTTACTCTCTCAGAGACGACTGTCCTAGCGGTATGAGGCTTTGCAATACGAGTGGTAGCCATCCTGGGCCTCCGACGAAAGGGTTACCCAATAAGATACACTCCTTCCGTCTAAATTGCAAGGGGAGAACTACGAGAACTATGGAACAATAGGGAGGCGTGCGTTGGTTTCCTCGTGTTCCGCCAAAATATCCCCATCTTCCTTGTATCGTTTCAGGACAAAGTGGGTTATAGTGCCCTGCACGAACTCCAGGGGAGCCAGTTTCTCCGACACGAAGGTTGCTACCTCGCGCATGGTTTTCCCAAGCACCAGGATAGAAAGGTCGTAGGTACCCGACACGAGGTAGACGTTATGGGCTTCCGGGAATTTGTAAATGCGCTGGGCCACGGAATCAAAACCTACGTCACGCTGCGGGACCACGCGTACCTCGATAAGTGCCGCGACCTGTTCCTCACCGGCTTTTTCCCAGTTGATGACCGTCTTGCGCCGGACGATGATCCCGTCTTTTTCCGCCTTCTCAATGACTGATTTTACCTGCTTAAGAGGAATCCCGGTCATGACGGCGATTTTTTCTGGCGTTGCCTGAGCGTCGCTCTCCAATATTTTCAATATCTCTTTCATCTAGACCTCCGTCGGGAGTGAAACCCATTTGACATGTTAGTTATCAGCAATAAATCCCAACAGCCGGGGTTTTAGCCGGTCGATCTCTCAGTTATTAGTTCCTAGTTCATAGTTATTAGTATCAGGACTTACACGGTGTTCCGTAGGGGCAAAGCATTTCCGATATCGGCACCAGGACTCGAAGATTCATCTGGTTCAGGACAGGACCGCCAGCGCCTCGCCGCCTACAGTTCGGGCTTCCGTTCTCGCCAATTGGTAGCCTGTTCGTAGGCATAAGCGATGCGGATCAACGTCTGCTCATCGAACGGCTTGCCTAGAATCTGCATTCCCACAGGTAAGCCGTCCGCGAATCCGGCAGGTACAGAAAGACCGGCAATCCCGGCCATGTTGATCGGCAGAGTACACACGTCGCTGAGATACATCTGCAACGGATCGTTCGCTTTTTCCCCGATCCTGAAAGCCGTCGTCGGCGTTGTTGGCACCACCAGGGCGTCATATCTAGCGAAAGCCTCATCAAAATCGCGCTTTATCAGCGTCCTGACCTTCTGAGCTTTCAAGTAATAGGCGTCGTAATACCCGGCCGATAGCGCGTATGTGCCCAGCATTATTCTTCGTTTTACTTCCGGCCCGAAACCATGTTGGCGAGTCTTGGACATCATCTCTACGGCATCGCTGGCATCCTGCCAGGAGAAACCATATTTGACTCCATCGTACCTCGCGAGATTTGCGGAAGCCTCGGACGGGGCAATAATATAGTAGGTTGCCAGAGCGTACTTTGTATGCGGCAACGATACTTCCCACTCGACCTGAGCTCCGAGTTCCTGCAGTTTGCCAATCGCGGTCTTAACAATCGTCTCAACTTCGGGCTGCATGCCCTCAACAAAGTACTCCTTGGGAATGCCAATTCGAAGGCCCTTGAGATCAGGTATTAGCGCCTTGGTGAAATCCGGCACCGGCACATTGGCGGAAGTCGAGTCGTTTGGGTCGTGCCCGGAAATTACGTTCATTACTAACGCGCAATCTGTTGCATCCTTGGTAAAGGGGCCAATCTGGTCCAGAGAGCTTGCAAAGGCCACCAAACCAAAACGAGAGACTCTGCCGTAGGTTGGCTTCATCCCGGTTATCCCGCAAAGTGCGGCCGGTTGCCTTATACTTCCGCCGGTATCGGAGCCGAGAGAATAGATCGCCTCATCGGCGGCCACTGCCGCCGCCGGGCCACCGCTACTGCCACCAGGAACCCTATCCAGGTCCCAGGGATTGTGGGTGGTGAAAAATGCTGAATTCTCTGTCGAGGAACCCATCGCAAATTCATCGGTATTACCCTTACCAAGCATTACCATTCCCAGCCGTTTGAGTTTGGACACGACGGTAGCATCGTAAGTAGGGATGAAATCCTCCAACATTCTCGAAGAGCACGTTGTCCTTACCCCTTTTGTGCTTATGACATCCTTGATTTGGACGGGGACTCCAGTGAGAGGTGTAATATCTCCTTTTGCTATCCTTTCGTCTGCTTCTCTTGCCTGCTCAATTGCCAGATCGGAGGTAACAGTTACGTACGCTTTCACCCTGTTCTCGACAGCAGCGATTCTGTCCAACACAGCACGGGTTAGCTCGAGAGAGCTAATCTCCTTTTTCTTCAGAAGGTCATGGGCCTCATGAATCGTTAGGCTGCTAAGTTCTGATTGTTCGGACATTTATTAACTAATCTCCACGCATCAAATCCATTATCGTCTGCCTGTGGCGGTTTACTACTTCCGGAAATCGTTCCACCAAAAGGTCTCGAAAACCTTCCAAAGAGCGACCGTAGTAGCGGGCAATTCGCGGCCAGTTCGGACGTATGAGAAAACAACGCTCCCCCGACGGGGTAGCTTTCCACCGCGCTCTTGCAAGATTCGGAGCGAGACCAGGACTCAACAGGTATTTTCGAAGCCTGGCGGCATCCTTATCCAGGGCATGCACCGAGATCGTTCTTGTCTGGGTGCTAACCCCTCGCATAACCAAAAGCGCAAGCAGAATGCCGCTGTGAAGTAACTTCACCTCGCTTGACTTACGGGCCTTTTTTGCAAGATACGCTTCTATCTCATGAAAGAGCACTTCGTTTGGCATTCCCTCATCAACCTCAGTCCAATTCCTCGTTCTCGCAAAAGCACGAAAGACGCGTAGTCAACCAATAGAAAGCCAGGAGAAATCGAAAATGCGCTTGGCGATATGGATAAGGACCGACCGTTCACTCTTCGAGAACAGCCTTGGTCCTGAAGAACCCTCGCTCTTTTCGAGGTGCGTTTAGGAGTATCTCTTCACGGGGTGAGCAGGTGCCCGCGACATCATCCCGCACCACATTTTGAAGACTAATAACCTGGGCAGTGGGCGGAATATTGCTGGTGTCAAGCTGCGATAAAATCTGGAAATTGTCGAGAATATCGGACAACTGAGTGCTAAGGTTTTCGATATCCTCTTCGCTAAGGCCAAGGCGTGCCAGCGCGGCCACGTGCTGAACATCCTCGCGACTAATACTCATTGGTCTTCACCTGCCGGTCTTCCTTGCCCGGCAATCCTTCCTTCAATCAGCTATTCGGACAGCAAGAGGAAATCCTGCCAAACCGGCACCATTATAACACCTGAAAAATGCTCCGGCAACCAACGCGCCTCGTGCCTCGTCGTCACACTTGCCCGTTCGTTGGGAGCAGATGGATACCGGGTGGAAAGACCAGACGATATCCAATCGACAGTAGTCAGCGCCCTTGAAAAAAGGGGGCCTGCCATCATGGAAGTGCCTATCGATCCGGAAGAAATGCCTCCAATGAAGCCGCGCATGATGGCTTTAAGGAGGCCTATTGGGATTCCAGATACCAAGGACTCCGTGTCCTGGAGTGCAATAAAGGCATTATGGAGTATGCGCAAGGACCTTTAAGGTGCGGTTTTGACACTAGGCAAGTGGGACTACGAAGAAAGGGGCCTCATAGATTGAGGCCCCTCAGTTCTTGGACAAACTGGATTAAGGTCGGCTATGCACCTTGTCCATGTTGAAGTCGGCGTTTTGTCCATGGCAAACGGCGCATGTTTCCGTTCCGCTTTGGGTAGTGTTAAGCTCGAAGTGGCCGGCCGCCGATGAGTCGGCGTGGCAGCTCGAACAAGCTGCAGTGATCGGAGGTACCGTCTTGCCTGCCTGTCCTTTTGAGGTCACCGCCATCGGAAGAACGTTGGCGGGAAGAGGAATCGAGTAAGTCTGTCCATCGTGACACTTCTTACAATCTCTCAGGTCTCCTGGATAAAAAACCTCTTTAGTCTTGGCTTGACCCTTGTCACCGCAAGCTGTACCCACAGCT
>JAMDCE010000271.1 GCA_023489135.1 Chloroflexota bacterium | reverse complement strand
GAAATGTCACGAGCGGAAACGGAGCCTGAAAGAATTGCGGAGTCCCCATCCAGGCAATTGGGCGTATCTCTTGACCATCTCGTACCAGTGATCCAGCGGATTTACTCCCAGGGTCAGCTTGTGGTCATAGACAAGGCAACGCGCCTTCCGCCTCTAGATGCACCAATGAAGGCAGAATGGTTCGGTGTACAAGGTCTACACTCGGTCGGTTCGATCTCCCGGGAGATAAAGTATCGCATTTCAGTCATCGATGAAAAGATTCTTCGTCAGTTAGAGAACAAGCGCAAGAGCATACGTCAGATTCTTGACCACTTCACTTTCGCTATGGGCGACGACATTCGCTGGATGCCCAATAGCGCCTGGGATCTATTCCAAGAAGAGATGAATCTTGTTGACCGTGAGGGACGTGCCCTGCTATCGAGCATTCTTTCAGGCAACGTCAGGGATTTCGTCAGCTCGCGTCGTGATCTCATAGTGGCCGACGCCAACCAGATGTATCGTGAGTTCAGTAGTTCTCGTAATGAGGTCGGTTTACCCGACAATATTATCCAGGAGATACTGGACGATATCACCGCTCGACTCGAAAAAGCCAAAGTAGGGCAGTTTCTCCCAAAGGTCAGCCGCAACCCGATGGATTTCAACCCTGGTAAAGGTGCACAGAGTGACAAGTGGAATTCGGGCTGGGGCCAACCCTTGACATTTCTTCTTTCAATTGCCCAGTTTCCGAGGAAAGCCATTACCGACAGGTTCTTCCTATCTGGCCTGCGTGTTGATCGCAGAGACCTGCTTGCAGCTATGGATGTCTGCAAGGATTCTCTGATCCCTGCATCTGAATACGAGAGAGCCTGGGATATTGAGGAACGGGCAATTGAAGAACTCGATCTCCTTATTGAGATAAGAGATGTGGAATGCGACCATCGCACAAAGTGTGAAGCCATTTTGCTAGTCATGCGAGGTGAGGCGTTTGAGGCCATAAAAAAGGTCAACCTCGATAGCAGGTACGACCCAGACACAGTTCGCGCAATCTACTGGTTCAAGCGCTTTGGCCTCAAAGACGTGACCTACCGCCAAGTGGAAGCAACGCACAAAATCTCTCCAGATGAGGTTCGGTCTCTGGTTGATCGCGGCGTGCTCGTGAGCCTTCGTGATGGAATTCAGCAACGACAATTCTTCGATGAACCGAATAACCAACAATCATTCTTAGATAGGAACACCAAGCTTCGGATTTCCCAGCAGCACGATTTCGCGGCTGAGATCAGCCTCCATGTGCATCCTGAGCCCACAGCCTGGGAAATGCTGCATCGCCTAATCCGCGTCCTTCAGGATAAGGGCCAGGAAGCCACAGCCCGATCAATGCGTCAACTGCCCGAGCATGGAAAGACCGTCACGGATCTAGCCCGTCGCTTGAACTCTATTTGTGAACGCAAGAAATGGAAAGAAGAAGCCAAACCATATAAGGAATTGATCGCAGCCTGGCACTGTATGATATCCAACGGGGAAAGAGCCAATGAACCGTCGCCCAGCGACTGAAGTCGCGGGCTAGACCTGCGAAACCCGCCCTGGCGGGTTGGGGCCACGGGAGTCCGCGCAGGCGGACTTCGTGACCGTTGCCGCGGTTTCAACTGCCAGGCAACACACCGATATAACAACCCGGAGCATAACGTGACCTATCCCAAGAAACTCATCGAAGTCGCCCTCCCCTTGGAGGCAGTAAATAGAGAATCGGCCCGTGAAAAATCCATCCGCCACGGCCACCCATCGACCCTCCACCTTTGGTGGGCCCGCCGACCGCTTGCTGCGTGCAGGGCGGTGCTGTTCGCCTCGCTCGTGGACGACCCTTCGAGCCATCCCAACAAATTCCCGACAGAAGAGGCCCAGGAGCAGGAACGCCAGCGGCTCTTCAAGATCATCGAAGACCTCGTCAAATGGGAGAACTCAAACAACGAAACGGTGCTCGCCAGGGCGCGGGCTGAGATAATGAAATCAACAAACAATAATCCTCCACCCGTCCTCGATCCCTTCTGTGGTGGAGGCTCTATTCCATTGGAGGCACAGCGTCTGGGTTTGGAGGCGTACGCTAGCGACCTAAACCCCGTTGCCGTGTTAATCACCAAAGCGCTGATCGAGATACCACCGAAGTTCGCCAACAAACCGCCTGTGAACCCCGTGGACCGCGAGAAAGGCATGGGAGCCGAGTGGAAAGGTGCAGCCGGCCTGGCTGCGGACGTGCGTTACTACGGGAAATGGATGCGCGACGAGGCCGAGAAGCGGATTGGGCATCTCTATCCAAAAGTCAAATTGCCAAAAGAGCATGGTGGCGGCGAGGCAACGGTAATCGCCTGGCTGTGGGCACGTACCGTCGAGTGTCCCAATCCAGCTTGTTGCGGGCGGATGCCTCTAATGCGTTCATTCTGGCTTTCAACCAAGTCCGACAGGAAATCTTGGGTTGAACCCGTGATCGACCCCACCTCTAGAACAGTGCGTTTTCACGTCAAGACAGGATCGGGACTGCCCCCAGCATCACCAAAAGTTGGGCGTGGTGCCAAGTTTCGTTGCCTCATCTGCGGTCAAGTTGCCGATGAGAAATACGTTCGAAGTCAATTCCAGGCCAAGCGTAACGGCGAACAACTTGTCGCCTCAGTTGTCGAGACACAAGTGGGACGAAGATATGTATCGCCAACTGCACTTGATATTAGTACGGCACAAAGTGCGCAACTAAAATGGAAGCCAGAAGGAGAAATGAACAGGAGTACGTCCAACTTGGTCAGCGGGCGAGGCTATGGAATCAAGTATTGGTATGAAATCTTCACCCCACGTCAGCTTGCAACACTAACGACGTTTTGTGATCTTGTAACTGAGGCACTGAGCAAGGTTTTGCGTGACGCAGAATCGACCGGTGTCCCTAGTGATGACAAGCATTTGAACGACGGCGGGGCCGGGATCGTGGCTTATGCCGACGCCATAGCTACATATCTTGGAATTGCTGCGAGCAAGGCAAGTGTTTTCAATAACGCATTCGCGAGGTGGAGACCGGGCGAGAATAAATCAGCACCCGCCCTTGGCAGGCAAGCTCTTCCGATGGTATGGGACTATGCTGAGATAAATCCCCTTGCTGGAGCGGGCGGCGATCTTCTCGGGATCATCGAAGGAGCAGCGAAAGCAATTTCCGGCAAATCTGCTCTAACTAACGCGCATTGCAGGCAGCTCGATGCCCGAGTAGCCAATTGGGACGTAGTTCATCCCGTCTTCTGTACAGACCCGCCATATTACGACAATATCGGCTACGCCGATCTTTCAGATTTCTTTTACATCTGGCTACGGCAGTCGATGGGCACGGTTTACCCCGACATCTTCAGCACGCTTCTTGCACCTAAGGCACAGGAACTAGTAGCAGCGCCATATCGGTTCAGCGGTGACAGCGAGAAAGCAAAAGCATTCTTTGAAGATGGCTTGGCAAACGCATTCAGTAAAATGCGTGATGCCCAGCACCCGGGTTATCCGCTAGCCGTCTTCTATGCTTTCAAGCAAGCTGAGGAAGATGAAGATCGAGATGATAACAACCATACTTCAAGCGTAGCTTCAACCGGCTGGGAGACGATGCTGCAAGGTCTGATCAGGGCAGGCTTCTCTATCACTGGCACTTGGCCAATGCGCACAGAAATGAAGACACGCCAAGTGGCGATGGATACTAATGCACTTGCCTCCTCAATCGTTCTTGTTTGCCGTTCCCGAGCGTCAAGTGCGCCCGTTACTTCTAAGCGCGAGTTTATGAGAACGCTAAGAAATGAATTGCCTGACTCAATGAGAAGACTGCAGCACGGCAACATTGCCCCGGTTGACTTCGCTCAGTCAGCAATTGGGCCAGGCATGGCAGTCTTTTCACGATATTCGAAGGTGCTCGAATCCGACGGCAGCTCTATGTCCGTGCGAACGGCACTGGCGTTGATCAATCAGGCCCTTGACGAGGTACTGGCGGAACAGGAAGGCGAATACGATGCGGACACACGCTGGGCGGTGGCCTGGTTCGAGCAGTTCGCGTTGAATGAAGGCCCTTATGGCATTGCCGAGACTCTCTCGGCCTTTAGCTGGTGGCATTTGGCTACCATTGCGACGCCGAAACGAACTGGAGCCAAACTGGGATCCCGCCACCGATCAACGGCTAACCGTTTGGGAGGTGACACAACGCCTGATCAAAGCGCTGGAGAAAAGCGAAACAGCCGCTGCCGAACTCTTGCGCCAGGTAGGTGGTCTTGGCGAAGTAGCCCGTGACCTCGCCTACCGACTTTACAACACATGCGAGCGCAAGAAATGGGCACAGGAGGCCCTGGCCTACAACAGCCTGGTCGTCTCCTGGCCAGAACTAACGCGGTTAGCAGCACAGATCGAAGACCTCGTCAAA
>JAMDCE010000089.1 GCA_023489135.1 Chloroflexota bacterium | reverse complement strand
CACCACTCCAGGTGAGGTCACGCCTCCGTTGGATTGCATCACCAGCAGCACGCCCCTGAATTGCGCCCCCGCCAGCTTCTCTGTGAGGCTGGCGAGATAGCTGCTCAGGATAGGGCCGACGTAGGAATTGAGCACGGCCGTGCTCACCCGGTCGTAGAACCTGACCTGCGGCAGCAGTTGCGAAGATAGCGAGAGATAAGCCCCGGGCATCTCTTGAGTGAGAATCTCTGCCGCCAGTTGCTCGTGCTCACTATTCGCGTAGGAGTGCATGAAACAAATAGCTACCGCCTGCACGCCTTGCTCGCGGAACACTCTCGCGGCCTCGTACACGCTATCTTTGTGCAAAGGCACGACGGCCTGCCCCGCATAGTCAATGCGCTCGCGCACAGGAAGCCGAAGACGCCTGGGAACCAGCGGCCGAGGAGCAGTATACTTGTTGTTGTACAGTTCCTCACGGATGCCCCGGCGCATCTCCAGCGCATCGCGAAAGCCCTCAGTTGTTAGCAGACCCGTGGTCGCACCGGTCTCGGTGAGCACGGCGTTAGTTGCCACTGTGGTGCCGTGCACGATAAGCTCGATCTGACTGACGAAGTCGAGCAGGCCGAGGCCCTTAAGGTCGGCCAGCTCGGCTAGACCATTCATCAATCCAATTGACGGGTCCTGAGGAGTGCTCGAAGTCTTGTGTATCTCCGCGTTGCCATCCTCATCCGCCAGAAGAAAATCGGTAAAAGTCCCGCCCACGTCGACTCCCAGCCGCCATCTCATTTCGCCGACCGCCCCCTCCGTTCTGTGGTTTGCACGACGTCGACCGTCAGCGTCTTTGGGTCGATCGCCACGCCATAATCGTTTCTCGCCTTCTCAAGGGAGAGCAGGCCGTTTAGAACCTCTTCGTGGACTAACTCGACGGGACGTGTATATGGGTCACCATAGCCCCCACCACCTCCGGCGATCTGGTTTAGAACAGCGCCGCGAGGAATGCTCGGGATTATGTCTTTTGCCCGGGGCTCGATACACAAGCCGTCGGGGAACTGCAGCTTCAGGCGATTGAGCGACCCTGGCTTTCCGCCGAAGAGCCCAAAGGCACGCGCCTCCTCCTCGACGCCATCGCCAAAGACGACGCCCGACATCTCCTCGCCGTCGAGGCGCATAACGGTCTCGGTTCCGAGCCCGCCACGCCACCGACCTGCGCCGGCCGAATCCGGCAGATACTCATGTTTGAGCAGGAAGTGTGGCACTTGCAACTCCATCATCTCGTAATCCTGGGCCAGGATACCTCCCGCGCAGTTGATGAGGCCGATGTGGTCGTAGCCGTCTGCGCCACACGTACCTCCGGAGCCCCCCTTCTGCGAGATGAACAAAATATCGACGTAGCGGCGACGATAACGCGGATCACGGCCAACCATCGTCGCCGAAAGCATGCGGTTCCAGCCGGCAGTCACCCGCTCAGGTATGGCCTGCGACAGCGCCTTGAAGATAGCGTCTGAGTGCGGGCCAGTAATGCTATTGCCGAAAGTAGTCGCCGCCGGAAAGCGCGGATTCAAGAAGCAGCCCTCGGGAATGTGGACACGGATCGGCCGAGCCATGCCGTCGTTGTGAGGAATGTCCGGATTCACTAGCATCAGGAAGGTGAGCCGCAGGGCCGAGCAGGTCGTGCTATAGGGAGAGTTGACGAAACCCGGCGTCTGAGGATCGGTTCCAGTATAGTCAAAGGTGATGTCGCTGCCTGCCACAGTGATGGAAACCTGGATCTTGCAGCGACTCCCCTCACGTATGCCATCGTAGAAGACATAGCTCTCCCCCACGTAACTGCCGTCAGGGATGGCCTGAATCTCCGCCCGCATCATCTTCTCCGTAGCATCGAAAAGGTGCTCGACGTGGCCCAGGACGGTGTCCGCGCCGTAGCGCTGGAACAACTCCAGGACTGCGCGCTCGCCGACCACGCACCCCCCAATCTGCGCCTTAATGTCCTCCTCGACGATGCTAAAGCGAATGTTCGAGAAGATCAGTTTCCAGACATCCTTGCGCAGCTTACCCCGCTCGTAGACCTTCACCGGAGTTATGCGTATGCCCTCCTGCCATACCTCCCTGGCGTGGGGATTGTAGCCACCCGCCACCGCCCCGCCTATATCTGCCTGGTGTCCCTTGCACGCCGCCCAGGCCACTAGCTTCTCCTCGTGGAAGATCGGCTTGAAAACAGCCACGTCGGCCAGTTGATTGCCCTGAGAGAAGACGTCGTTGTGCAGGATCAAATCTCCAGGCTGAACGTCGTCGCCAAAGAAATCCACGATGTGACGACAGACCGGCTCAAGCGCGAAGGCTAAGACAGGAATATACTCGGTTTGCTCGAGCATCCTGCCCCTGGCGTCATAAAGGCCGGTCACGAAGTCCCTGGCCTCGTTGAGGATGGGCGAGCGGGTAGTGCGCAGCAGCGTCAGGCCCATCTCCTCCGTGATGGACTTGAAGCGCCGCTGCAGCACTGAGACCAAAACCGGGTCGATCTTTGCGCTCATAGGCCACCTTTCGCCAGCGAAATCGCGCCTCTAGGGCAGGCAGCGATGCAGAGGCTGCAGGCGCTGCAAGTGGATACGTCGACGCCTGGCTTGTCCCCATTCATCCTGATCGCAAAACAGAGGTTGTTGGCGCAAATGCCACAGCCATTGCACCTGTGAGGATCGATCGAGGCGCGCAGCCTGCCCATGCCCCAATCGATGGCAGATGGAGCCTTGATGTATTGAAGGCCCAGGCCCCGTATCTGATCCAGCGATTGGAAGCCCATCTCGTCCATATAGCTCTCCAGAAATCGGACTGCCTGTCGGATAAATGGAATCCCTTTGAGCAGGATGCCCGACGAAAGCTCCACCGTTTTTGCTCCGAGCATTAGCGCCTCGACCACGTGCTCGCCCTCGACGATGCCTCCCACAGTGGCAATATCGAGGTCCGGCACGAACCTGGCGATCGCTGCGGTGTTGCGGTAGGCCAGGTATCTTACCCATGGCCCGACTATGGGAGCGAAGGGATTCTCGTCGAAGCCCGGGTAGCGCCCTCTGCCACCGCGCCTGATGTCGGGCGGGGCGATGGACATCGGCGCATTCACGCAAGCAACGTAGCGGGCCCCGGCCTTGTGGTAGCGGTAGGCGGCATTGATGAGCCTCGGATAGCCTGACTCGGGCGAGAACTTGATGCCCACGGGAACTTTCACCACGGCAGCAACGGCGCTCACAATCTGCGAGAGCGCCGCGGGACTATCACCCAGCGCCTCTGCCACGATCTCCTCCGTTTCCTCGCCCTCCGACTGCGCTGGTTGATCGAGGGGACAGGATGGGTTTAGTTCGATCAAATCAGCTCCAGCCTCTTCGATGGTTTTCGCGTGGCGCACCCACGTTTCAATATCCGGACGCGAATGTACGAGATTGGCGATCAGCGGGATTCCCCGAGGGAGTTCCTTGCGCAGAATGGCGATTAACTCCAGTCCCCACTCCAGCCGGTGCTGAATGCGGTCGCGCTCGGCGGGGGTGAAGATGATGGCTCCGCTCACCTTGCTGCCAGCGCCTCTGTCCGCGCGCAGGAAACGGCCTGTGGGCTGCTTATCTGCCGGGTGCTCTGGCTCCGGCCGGATGGAGGTCGTGTTGACGAAGCTAGCACCTTCCTCCACGTATCGCAGCAGCTGATCGGCCAACTGGCGAGGCGTGACCGGCGCGAATGGTGCTTGAGGGGCGACCCCAATGGGGTGCTTCAATCGAAGGCCGGCAAAGTCGACGTGGGTATCAGTCATCTCAGTCCCCTTGTTCGCTTGTTTTGGATGGCTCTTACCTGCGATTCGACAGTTGAAACTGACGGGGGTTGACCGTCATCATAATCGATGAAAGGTCGCCATAGTGTTCCGCCATATAGTTGTCAAAAGAGACGTGGTGCTCCAGCATTGCATTCGCGGCGAGATCAGGGTCGCCAGCCTTGATGCCTTCGTAGGTGGCGGTGTGCTCCTGGAGCGTCAAGCGCCGCGTAGGGATATCGATCGTTATCTCGGAGCTGAACTGGTATATGAGATCGCCCAGGGAACTCATCAGCGTATTGAGGACGGCGTTGCCGCTTGCGGCGGCGACCTGAATATGAAAGCTCACGTTGGCGTCGAGAAACGCTCTGGTATCGGCCAAATCGACACCCATCAACTTGAGGCTATTCCCGATGCGTGCGAGATCCTCGTCCGTACGATTGGCAGCGGCAAGACGGGCGATGAGAGGCTCGACCAGTCGCCGTGCCTCGATCAAGTCAGAGAGACGCGACTTTTGAAACTGAAGGAGTAAGGCGAGGGGCCTGGTCACGCTATCAGACGAGGGGTGGCGGACGATGGCGCCCCCACCGCGGCCGGTCTTGATGGCTATAAGCCCCTCAGTCTCGAGAATCCGCAGCGCTTCCCTGAC
>JAMDCE010000574.1 GCA_023489135.1 Chloroflexota bacterium | reverse complement strand
ATATCCACCTTCCCGTCCCCGCCAAGGGCAAAACGGTGCCAGGCCATGGCGTTAGGATCGAGGGTGAAGACAAAACCATCGCTATCGACGGCGATAATGCTGCCACCGGACTCGGCCAGAAGGAGAATATCGGCCACCGGCTTGTCGTCCACCAGCCATCCTTTCCCCAACAACACCGCCAGCGAGCTTTGCTTCTGATCGAAGCGATAAATGCTGCTGCTATATTTGTCCAGCAGAAACAGAAAGTCAGCAGCAAAGACAACCTGGTGAAGCTCGCTTTTCGGTCCGACGATCTCCCTAACATCCAACAGAGAAGCAAGGGACTGAAGCCTGACTACTCCGTCGACCTTATCCAGATCAGCCTGAAGTGAACGGTCGAGGCTTTCCACTCTCACTTCATCCAGGCCCAGTTTCCGAGACTCCCCCACAAGTCCCCTGGCCTCGATCAAGGCGGTTCTGGCCTTGCTGTGATCTCCCTCCTGCAGCGCAGCCTGCCTCTTGTCCTCCGCCCGCTGAATAAGAGCATCAAAATTGGACCACTTCTGCCTGGTCTCCAGAATCCGGAACGAGAAGAAAACGGCCACGGCCAGAACGACCGCGATCAGCCCGAAGACCAGCCAACGGCGGTTCAGCATGCTTTCGGAGGGGACGGACCGTTCCTTCCGAGGAATCGATGTCCTTCTCCCGGCAACGCGACCAACAGCCGCGGCAACTCCTCCGACGGCTGCAAACGCAAGGTTTGAAAGGCCTCCAGATCGATCAGTCGGCTTGTTCCGGGGGGAGGCCGGCCTCTTCTCAACGACCTCTTCTTTTCTCTGCGCCTTCTGACGCCTCGCCTTCTGCGAGCGTTCATCGGGAACCTGGATCCAGAAAAGCTTTTCGTCCGGACTGACGCCTTTACGCTGCGGCGGCTCCTCCTCCGCACGCCTGAAAGTCTCGCTGCGCTTCCCTATCTTCAACCACGGCGGCGTCAGGAAGGGATCATCCACCGTTAGCTCTTTCACTTCCATTCGGCGCGGGCGTTCGGCCGGCCGCTGGAAGTCAGGGGCTTCTAGAATTCTATGGCGAGGTGCTGAACGAAATGTGGGCGAGTCGGGAGCGGCTGCGCCAGGGGATGCTGACGTCGTTGAAGAGCGCAAAGGCGAGCCCGGCAGGCCGCGCGAAGAAGAGCTGGCTGAGGGGCGTGGTAAAGAAGTCGACGAAGACACTGAGGCCGCGGCCCGCCGATCAGAAGTGATGATCGGCTCGGAAGGCACAGTCCTCTTCGCCTGCCAACCAGGGATAGCCACACGCGGTTCACCTTCTCGAGGAGAGAGAACACGTTCTCCCTCTTTCAGGGGGACAGCCTCGACAATGAGGGCGTGAGCCTCAGAAATGCGTTCTCGCTGGGCCAGCCTGAACAGGTGATCGATGGCTGTCTTGGCATCGCAGTAGACTAGACCATATTCATCTTCCGGAGCAACTATCCTTCTGGCCAGATTAGTTGAGCAAAGGCAGAGACTGTCGCCGGGCCCAAAAGGTACGGTGATGATGCTTGGTTGAATCACATGCTGAGCGCCTAGGAGCTCTGTGCGATGACCCCTCGATTCCTCATCGGAATCGAGGTAATCGGGAACCCTGTATAAGGACCCCTGGCGGGAAAAAAAGGCCTGAGCAGGCTGCACCTGTGCCAGATATACGGTCTGCTCGTGAATCGCCGCGCAACTGACACCGATCTTAACCTTGCTCTCGTCGTCGACTTTGAGGTTTTCTTGAAATAGGACTCGGTTGGCGGTCTTTATGGCCTCGCCGAGAATGACGGGGATACTGTCAGTGGTATCAGCATAGTACTCCTGCTTGATAACCCGCATAACCAGTCGACCCACATCCGAGCCGCGAGATTTCTCTCCTACAGCCTCGGCCACGACGTAGAGACTCCCTTTGTCGTGGACTATAGGCAGGGCCGAGGTAAAGTCGGTGACAGAAGCAAAATCACCACGTTCGCGGCGGGTCCCGTTTACAAGCTCAAGCTGCTGGCTGCGCGTCTTCAACTTGCTCATGGGCTGACATTTCCTCAGCGACGGTGATGGGAATGCGGGTGCAGAAGGGCCAGTCCGCGTCTCGGTGGACTTACGCCCCATTATAACAGGAAATTGGCGATTTAGCTACCCTTTACCAAGCGAACTCTCGCTAGTTATCCACCAATTTTCCCCAAAGCGTGCCAGGTTCTCCACGATCAAGGATCTGCGGTCAGACGCTGAAGGCTTGTTTCGACCAACACTTTGAACGAGATGCACGGCGATGTTATACTTGAGTAACCTTCGGTCATTCTCAGACCGGCCCCGTTTCGTCCCACCAGTTGAGAATCAGCAAGGCTACGTCTCTCTCCGCATTCGCCGCTGGCTCTGATCGCACCTCAGCCGCTTCCACGGACGGTTGACTGCGGCGCCCACTGCGTTGAAGCAGGTTAGAGATTGTTCGAGAACCGAGTGAGGTGAGGAGATGAGAATAGGAATTCTGGCACCGATTTCGTGGCGCGTCCCTCCGCGCCACTACGGAGGCTGGGAATTAGTGGCCAGCGGCCTCGTGGAGGGTCTGGTCGAAAGAGGGCACGAGGTTACCCTTTTCGCCACGGCAGATTCGGTCACGGAAGCGCGCTTGGAAAGCATCTGCCCGCGCCCGCTCGCCGAGGACACTTCTCTTCCAACTCGCGTCTTCGAGGCCTTGCACGTTGCCCACGCCTTTGAGCGCGCGGGTGAGTTCGACCTCATCCACAATCACGCTGGATGCTTTGCGGTCTGCTACACCCGAATGACTTCCACTCCTGTGGTTACCACTCTTCACGGGTCCGGCGCAGAGACAGACAGTCGAATCATCTACGAACGTTACGAGGATGGTTATTATGTTTCCATTTCGGACAAGGAACGGCAGTTGGTCCCAAGCCTCAACTACGTCGCCACAGTTTACAATGGTATTGATCTGGAGAAGTTCACGCCCAAGTCCGACAAGGGAGACTATCTCCTTTTTCTGGGGCGCCTCTCGCCCGACAAAGGTGTGGAACTTGCCCTGGAAGTGGCCAGCCGCACGGGACGAAAGCTCGTTCTGGCCGGGATAGTGGCTCCAGAGAACCGGGAATACTTCACGCATGTAATCGCGCCTCGAGTAGATGGCCATCAGGTTAGATTCGTTGGCCCGGTCGATCACCGCGCCAAGAATATCCTCCTCGGAGACGCTTACGCCTTTCTTCACCTCGTCAATTACGAAGAGGCCTTTGGCCTCACTATGGTGGAAGCCATGAGTTGCGGCACGCCGGTCATCGCGACAAGAAGGGGTTCGGTGCCCGAGGTAGTGGCCGACGGGGAGACCGGGTTCGTTGTAGAGGATGTCGATCAAGCCTGTCGAGCTCTGGCCGACGTTGCCACCCTTTCTCGAGCGGCCTGCCGCAAGCATGTGGAATCCAACTTCAGCCTCACCCGGATGGTTGACGGGTACCTTCAGGTGTATGAGAAGGTTCTACGCATCTCCAATCGCCGCAATCCCCTTTAAGGCCTGCCCTTTTGCATTTGCAAGCTTGGCTCCCTTCGTATAAACTTAGGTATAGGTTACGTTAAGCAGAAAAGCGACGCCGGGAGCAACGTAGTGAAGTTAGGCACCATGATTAAGCCCACCCCTGAAAGTGTGCGGTGGGCCAGAAAGATCGGCTGCCAGTGCGTCGAGCTGTATATCTTCCCTCTTTTGCCGCCTCCCCCTATCGACAGTCAGGGATTGCAGGAAGCCCTGACAGAGAGCAGCCTTACCTGCAGCCTCCACGCTGACTTCACCTCACTGCTGGCCCACGAGGACCAGATCGTTCGGAAGGAATTGCGGGAATACGGTATCCGCGTCATCGAGCTAGCCGCGTACCTTGGAGCAGAAATCGTCACCGTCCACCCGGCGGCGACCAGGGCCATCGCCCCGTTCGACTTGAGCCGGGTGCCAAGGGGCAAAGAGTGGCTTTTTGAGGCGATCAACTGGCGCGTGTCTCCTCATTTTGACGAGAGCTTCGCCCTCACCGTCGAGGCGTTTCGATTCTTGTCCACCGCAGCCGCTCGTGAAGGTATCACTCTTGCCCTGGAGAATCTTGATCGCTCCCCTCATCTTGGTCGACGCCTCGGGTCTCTTGATGACATTGAGGCCATTCTTCTTGCAGTCTCTTCCCCTCATTTCAAAGCGTGTCTCGATCTGTGCCATGCCTATGGAACGGACCCGGGCGATTGGCTCAACCGCCTCGGCGACAAAATCGTCAACGTCCACGCTAGCGATGCTTATCACCACGCCAACGAGCATTTACCGATCGGATCTGGAGCCATCGATTGGGACGCGGTGGGTAAAGGTTTGGCTCGAATAGGCTACCAGCGGAGTGTCGTCCTGGAAGTGCTTCCCTATGAAAACACACGGGTCT
>JAMDCE010000512.1 GCA_023489135.1 Chloroflexota bacterium | reverse complement strand
GATCTGAGACCGAATACAGCAAGACGCGCTCCGCACGTGCCGTCGCAACCAGGTTGGGATCGAACCCACTTCGTGAGAAAAGTACGTAGCCTACGTCTGGCCCGACTCCAAGAACTGAAGCTTTGCGTTTGAGGTCGCCCAAGTCACCCAACTTCACCCAGGTTTCTGTCCACTTGCACTCGCCCACGAGCACTATTCGTGTCCCGTCCAGCGCCACGAGGTCGATCTCTTCTCGATCATTCCACCACGCACCAAGCCGATTGAACTGCATTGGCAATCGTCCGAGTGCCAGTTGTCGCCAGAGGAACTGCGCGCACGCCGACTCGAACCCCGGTTTAGATACATAATGATCGAGGTGTGGCAGCACCTTCTCCCGTAGGACCAAGTCCTGCATTCCTAACTCGATGTAACTCAGGTTGTCCTCGACGAACCGGTACCAGAATCGCAGGTAGTGATCGGCTAGGACGTAGAGACTTCGCCGACTCGGCCGCTCCGGGTCGTCTGCGACAGGGATACGGCGTTCGATTAGGCGCAGGTCTCGCAGGCGCTCTAGATAAGGGCTAACTCTGTTAGCGCTTTTCATTCCCACTGCAGAGGCAATCTCGCTCGGTCTCGTCTTTCCACGTGCAATCGCTCGTAGGATCGAGTGGTAAACTCGTTCTGCCCGTAACTCCTCCAGCAGAATCCAACGCGCCTCCTGGCCGAGGAAAGTCTCCGGGTAGAGTATATGCCGGTAGATGTTTTCGGACAGGGTTGCCTCTTCAGAGAAAACTGCTAGATATGCAGGCATGCCTCCAAGAACAGCGTAAGCACGCAAGCGGTCTTCTGGCGAGTATGACGGAAAGAAGAGGCTCGCGTCGTAGTGATCGAAAGGCTGAAGAATCAGTTGCCGAGTTCGACGACCATAAAGCTCACCACTCTCCAACGCTAAGCTCTCCATGAAGCTGACAAATGAGCCGCAGAGAACGAGCACAATCGGCAGGTGGCGACCCGTCTGATCCCACCAAAGCTGGATAATAGACGGAAGTGCCGCATTGTCATCGCAGAGGTAGGGGAATTCGTCCAAGGCGAGAACCATGCGCCGAGCTCCAATCTGGCCGCTGAGATAAGTCAGCGCGGCCTCCCAGGACTGGAAGGGTTGGTGGAGCAGAAATCTTCACGCGTAAGACGATAGATCTGCTCTGTGAACTCGGCAAGCAAGTCACGTTCGACTTTGCGGGTGCCAACATAAAACACGTGTGGCTTGTCTTGGAGAAATCTGGAGAGCAATTCACTCTTGCCCACCCGCCGACGACCATACAGGATAACCAGTTCGGCCCGATCTGACGCCCAGGCCCGTTCCAAGGCTGCAAGCTCTTTTTGCCGGTCCAGGAAGTTCATACGCGCTCCCGGCGTCAAATATCTAAGCACGATTAGACTAATTATGCTTAGATGTTAGCAGATGCGTGCGCTTGATGCAATACGCTTCGGGAGAACGGGAGAACGAATGGTAAAACGGCAGATTGTTGGCCAATGGGTGTCAACCCGAGCTTACTGGCTTGTGTTTTGGTGTTAATGCACCTTGGAGCGGCGTTGCGCATGTCTATCCCACCCATGCGGCCTTTCGGGTTTTGCCGCTTCTGAACCTCGCAGGCCGCTTGGAGCAAATGCTGTCGGGCTAGTCGGTAAGAATCGCGAGGCAGAGACGCGAGATCTCGCGTCTCTACTGTTTCACGTGAAACAATCCGTGTCACTTCTTCGAGGCGATCAGGGTATCGTACAGGGCCTGGAGCTGCTCGTCGTTGTAGAAGTGTATCACCAGCTTGCCGCCCCTCTTGGAGCGAAAAAGGCTGACCCTGGTGCCCAGGGCGAGCCGGAACTCGTCCTCCAGCGAAGATGTCTCCGCCGTGTGGCGCCTGGTCGGGGTGACCTCGGCCAGTCTCTTGAGCCGGCGCACCACCTCCTCGGTTTGACGCACCGTCAGCCGGCGGCGCAGCACGACGCCCAGGGTTGCCACCTGCTCTTCCGCGTCTTCCAGGGCCAGCAGCGCTCGAGCATGCCCCTCGGTGAGGTGTCCTGCCGCCAGGGCCGCCTTGACCTCGTCCCCCAGTCCCAGCAGGCGCAGGGCGTTCGTCACCGCCACGCGGCTCTTGCCCACGCGAGAGGCCACCTCTTCCTGGGTCAATCCGAACTCGTCTACCAGTTGGCGATAGGCCGCCGCCTCTTCCAGGGCGGTCAGGTCGGAACGCTGAATGTTCTCTACCAGGGCGATCTGCAGGGCCTGCTGCGGCGTGGCTTCTTTGAGCACCACGGGCACGCTGGTCAGCCCCGCCCTCCTGGCTGCCTGCCAGCGACGCTCTCCGGCTATTAGCTGGTACTTTGGTGTCCCCGGCAGTTGTTCGTCGCGAAGGAGGGTTTGGCTCACCACCAGGGGCTGGATCACCCCCAGCTCGCGTATGGAGCTGGCCAGTTCCTCGAGGCCGGCTTCATCCATATAATGGCGCGGTTGCAGGGGATTAGGGACGATGGAATCGATGCTAACCTCGGTCGTCGGCTGGGATCGAAGAGGGATCAGCGCTCCCAACCCCTTACCCAGACCGCCTTTTGGCTTCACCATATCGCCTGCCCTCTCTTCGTTTTTCGTTTCGAGGTATTATACCTCACCACGAGCCACCGCGAACCGATGACCGGTCCATAATCAGGAAATCAAGCGGGCTTTGTTGCCCGACCACTGCGCCCCAGAAAGGGAATCCCTGGGGGACACCCCCCCAAACCCCCGGCCTGGCGGCGCACTACTAATGCGACAGACGGCTGATGACCTCTTGCGCCAGCTCGGCGTAAGCCCGCGCACCTCGGGAGTGGGGATCGTAGTCCAGGATGGGCATGCCGTAGCTGGGAGCCTCGGAAAGCCTCACACTGCGGGGGACGATGGTCTCGAAGATCAGGTCTGGGAAATGAGTCCTAACCTCCTCTACCACCTGCTGAGAAAGATTGGTGCGGGCATCGTACATGGTCATGATCATCCCCAGCACTTTCAGGCGCTGGTTGAGGTTGTCTTTGATCAGGTTGACGGTGTTTACCAGCTGGCCGACGCCTTCCAGCGCCAGGTACTCGCACTGCACCGGGATGATCACGCTGTCCGCCGCCGTGAGCGCATTGACCGTTAGCAGTCCCAGGGAAGGTGGGCAGTCAACTAAAACGTAGTCATAGTGCTCGCTGCCCTTTTTCAGCGCCCGTTGGAGTCGATTCTCGCGGGCGATGAGACTGACCATCTCAACCTCCGCCCCCGCCAGAGGGATCGCCGCCGGCACCAGCTCCAGACCGGTTCTATTGGTGAGCTGAATGGATTGCTCCAGGCCGACCCTGCCCATCAAGACGTCGTAAACCGAGGGACTTACCGCCGATTTATCGAAGCCCAACCCGCTGGTGGTGTTGGCCTGGGGATCCATGTCGACGAGCAACACGTGCTTGCCCGCCGCTGCCAGGTAGGCCCCCAGGTTGATCGCGGTCGTGGTCTTGCCCACTCCGCCCTTTTGGTTGGCGATCGCAATTGTCACAACCAAGTCGAACCCCGCGAGTTAAGACTCAACCGGCTACTTCCATCACCTTGGCAAATGCTCGAAGATTGATATCTAGCAGGTTTGGTGGGATACGCTTTTCCAGCACCCGGCGCCAGCTCTCCGGCTTGAGCGTCAGCAGGCGTGAAAGCACCCCCAGGATGACGGTGCTGGCCACGCGAGGGTTGCCCAGCTCCACCGCCAGTTTCGTGGCGTCCAGCTCCACTGTTTTGATGCCCTTGCTCTTCAGGAACGGCACGGCGTCGTGGGGATAGGATCGATTGTCGCCGAATTGAGAAGGCATCACCTCCTCGTCGTTTATCACCACGGTGCCCCCATCCTTGAGGTAATGGGCGAATCGCAAGGCCTCGAGCTTCTCGAAAGCCACCACGAAATCGGCTTCGCCTCGCTGAATAACGGGCGAGTACACCCTGGTACCGAAACGCACGTGGCTGGAAACCGCGCCTCCCCGCTGGGCCGAGCCGTGAACCTCGGTCTGCTTCACGTCCAGCCCTTCCTCGGCCGCCACCAGGGCCAGGATTTCGCTGGCCAGCATGGCCCCCTGGCCCCCCACTCCGGCAAACAGTACATTCGTCGTGTCGCTGCTCATTCCCTGATCTCCAATCCGAACTCTATTGCGCTATCGCGCCGGTAGGGCACAGGCACGCGCACATGCCGCACGCCGCGCAGGTGATGGCGTCGATGGTGGCCAGTCCATCGTCGCTTTCGGAAATTGCCGGGCAGCAGATTTCGTAGCAGTTGCCGCACCCGATGCACTCCTCGGCGACGACCCGGTAGGGAGTCTTCTTCTTGGCCTTTTCGGTGCGCATCAGCAGACAGGGGTGCTCGGCGATGACGACGGCCACGCCGGGGAAATCCATGGCCTCTCT
>JAMDCE010000601.1 GCA_023489135.1 Chloroflexota bacterium | reverse complement strand
GCGATTGTGTCGGGAAGATTGCGGCTTTTTCTGCAGCAGTTGTTCAACAGCACCCAGGCCTACCGGGGAGTTGAGCGTTTTCGCCGCGGCGAAAACGCTCAACTCCCCAACATTAGTGGAATGAGGGCAGGGTAGGCGCGGTCGCGCCTACCCTGCCCTCATTCCACGTTCATCAGCAAGGTCGGTTCTTCTTGTGGAAAGAAGAGAGATTCAAGAAGGGAGCGCTGAATGAGTTACGACAACTTCATTCCTGAGGCATCTGGAAGCATATGATAAGCTTGACTGATCTTCGGAAGAAGGGAAAGTCTAGCTCGCGTGGGAGGGTCGGACACGGTGGGAACTGTTCCCTGGAGATTGCCCTTCCCCGCGGAGCTTCAGGTGAGATTGACTGGCTTGATAGGGGACGGAACGTCTTGAGGAAAAACCTGGATCAACCCAGCAAAGTGCGAAACTGACCCAACGCCAGAACCAGGAGATCGATAATTGCGCCGCATCCAAAAAGCATAAAAAACACCGAAATCGCGGCGACCACAACAATTCCAGCTACGATAACGGCGACGAAGGGCGTCTTGATCGCCGTGACGACGATTCCACGATCTGCTAGCAAGGTTTGGCCAAACCCAAATTCTGCGCCTACTCCCTCCTGAGTGTACGGCGAGAGAAGTAGCAAAAGAGTGAGCGCTACAGCGGAGGCTACAGCCAGAGACCCGGTGACGAGCACCGTGCTGGTGACTAGGCGCTCAGAAACTGACGCTACAACCTTCCAGGCTACGAAGACACCGGCGGCCGTACCCCCAGCCAGCCCAACGGTGAGTATCAGCTTGCGATACATTGGCCTTCCCCACTCAGGAAACGGCGCCGCGCTTCCTGATCACAAGTTTGCCTCCCAGGACCATCAGCCAACCTTCAAGCTAGGGTCGCTCTCCTCAATATAGGAAATGTAATCCTCGATTCCCTTTCGTATAGCCAAAAGGTGAACAAGCAGGTTTTCCCGCTCATCCACTTCTAAATCGTCTACCAACTCCCGGTCTAAAAGAGTCGAAAGCTGCATACTGGTTTCGATGATTTTCTCCGCGTAATCAGGAGCCAGGGGAATGAAATGCATGCTGCAGCGTTCCCAGGACAGACTATAAGGAGAACTCCCTTGCGTCGCCTGCCGCTTCTGCTCTTCCTTCTGCCGAAGAGTCATGGCCACACGCTTGGCCTCTCGGTAAGTCATCTTCTCCAGGTTCTCGCTTAGCCTATCCACTCCAGATCTCCCTCGGTCGTTCTCTCCGCCACCTTCGAAACCTTCCGTCGTTTGAACACAGCGGAATGAGTGCTACCGCCGCCCACCGTAAGGCCAGCCAACTCCCAGCCCTGCGCTCCCAGAGCATTCATCCGGGCCATCTCCTTGGGCCCGGGATCGGCGTGAAAGGGCATAGTCAAATACTCCCACTCGATTACGGCGTGCTCCCCTTCGCTGGGAATCTCCACATGACCTCCTACGTCGGAGACAGTCTCTCCGCTAGCCATTAGTATTCAAAAAGGATAAATCCGTCAAGCATTCTCGAAGGCGTGCAGCGCACCAAGAAGTAGTGGCCGCCAAAGAAAGGGAGGGTACAGCACCTGCTAAATATTCTATCATCACTGGCGCTCGCCTGCAACCAAGAATTAACTCCCCTCTCTTCGCTCTTGGCCTCCCGAAGGGTAGTGTCCAGAAAGTTGTCCTCTTTCTTGAATCTTTCTGTTCAAGAGGAAGGGCCTTCGTGCGTGGACCAGAAAAGGGCGCAAAATAAGTACACTACCTCCCGAAGGCTAGCGCATGTTTGACGTAGCGGCCAGGCTAAGTACCAGCGAGAAAGGGGGCCTTATTTGACATGTCCGCTCAGAATAGTATACTGAAAAAAACGTCACTAGAAGGCTGGATCGTGCAAGCGCGTAGACTATCTTCGAGCGTTCTAAACACTGTCAGAAACGTTTTTCGGCCCCGCGGAGGTCACCAGAGAGATTCTTCCGAATCGTCTCCCAAACCGATGTCAACCGTAGAAAAAGGAGTATTTCTGGCCAAATCGGGAGACCGGGACGGGGCGTACGCCTTTTTGAAAGCCGCAGCCACCATAGAACCGGAAAACGAAGAGGTCTGGCTGTGGTTGTCTCGCACAGCGACCGACAGAGACGAGTCGAACGCCTATTTCAAGAAGGCTTTGGAGTTGGACCAACGGCAGGGGCGCCCACGACCTGATCACAGAAGCACATCCGGGCTCGCTGGCGCGAAGCGACGAGGTGTGGATGGTTTGGAAATGATGCAGCACGCGGTCGGGGCAGCCAACCGGTCCGAGCTCGCCTCCAAAGTTTCCTTCCAACCTGTCGGCAGGCCGGTGACCAGACCAGCTCGCCCGGGCTTGCCTAAATTCGCCCTGGCCGCTCTAGGCATTGTGGTGGTCGTCGCGCTCTACTTTACCGTAACAGGGCGAATCGGCAGGACGTCCTCCTCAGCGGGCCAACCGACGATAACGCTCGGTGAGGATCCATTTACGGCTGGGGTGGCCCTTTACAAAGAAGGCAAATACGGGGAGGCCATTCCTCAGTTTCAACAAGCGCTGGTGAAAGATGGCCAGAAAGGCGAGACCCACCTGTTTCTCGGGTTGGCTTATTTCCAGGGGCCCCGCCAGATCCAGGAGGCCGACGGGGAGCTTCAAAAAGCCATCGCCCTCCTCAAGGATTCAGCTTCTCTCTCCACGGCTCACTTCAACCTGGGTATAATTCGTGAGGAACAGGGCCGGTCCGACCAGGCCTGTAAGGAGTACGCCGAAGCCGTGCGCCTGAACCCGGCTAACCAGCAGGCCGCCGAGGCCAGGAGCATTTTGGACAAGGAAGGAAGTTGTAGTCAATGAGCCGCTGTTCGGAATGTGGTATCTACGCGTGCTACTCTGGGAAGGTGGACGATTCACCGGGGCATTGCCCGATGCGTTTGGAGACTCTGCCTTCGACACCAGAGATACAGGCCGACCCAGAGGTTCTACGGGCTCTACAGGTGTCCGCTCGAATCGAGGCCTCGGGATACATGCGTTGGACCCGCGTCGAAGAGACGATGGAGTTTGCCCGAGGGATGGGGTTCACCCGGCTGGGGTTGGCTTTCTGCGTTGGCCTGCGCCGGGAGACGGCAACACTGACCAAGATCCTCACGACCAACGGTTTCGAGGTTATCTCCATAATGTGCAAGAGCGGGGCCACTCCAAAGGAGACTATTGGCCTGCGTGACGAAGAGAAGGTTCGCCCAGGGAACTTCGAAGCGATGTGCAATCCCGTTTCCCAGGCCAAGTACCTCAACGCTCGCGAAACCCAGTTGAACATCCAATTCGGCCTCTGCGTCGGGCACGACTCCCTCTTCAACAAGTACTCGGATGCCCTCGTCACTTGCCTGGTGGCCAAGGACAGAGTGCTGGCTCATAACCCCATCGGCGCCCTCTACTGCAGCCACGGCTACTACCGCAAAGCGCTTTTCGATAACCACAAGCCTCCGGCGGCATCCAAGTAAGCCCTTCGGGAAGAACTACAGGTCGTTTCACCAACCAGATCGCCAATAAAGGTCGCCCTATCTTGTCGGACCAGAGGCCCGTCCAGGTCCTTGACATCCAAAGCGAGCGAATGGTGGGGACCATGGGCAAATTCGAAGTCGAGTGACAACCGAAAAAGCTGCTTCAAGGGCTCCTGGGGGTAAGGCGTATTCGCCGTCACTGTCAGCAGTATTCGCCCTCGGCGCCCTCGCCGGTCTTGCTGTGATCTTGCTAAACGGCGATACTGCTCCTGCTGGACGTCTCGGGGAAGATCCTGGATCGTCCTAGGCCGGGGCTCGTGGACCTCCAAACGCCGAGGCGGTGACCATCCGGGCGGCTCGTTGCCACTCGCCGGCCCGGCGGGAATCCCCATACGCCCCCTTTATTTGGGGTCTCTACGCGGTCACATCTCCTCGTCTTGCAGACAAATGGGTCATGCCGCTGTCTGTTCTTTCGACACCGGCGGCAGCAGATACGTGTCCACCAAAAAGATAATGTTTCCGAAGGGAGTGTTTTGGGATCCCTATTGACTGGGTGACGGTCTGTCCTATACACTAGCCGGGCAGGCGCGAGATGGGCAATCCAGAACTCAGCCACAGCGAAGTCTACATTCCCTCAGGTGATGCCAATGATGCCAAAACAGGCCGGTCGGGACCACAAAGGTAATGCTGAGAAGGGGCCGCCCGACGCTGGTCGGATCGCGGGCACTCTGCGGCAACGGTAATCGGATTGTGGCGCCGAAAGGTCGGTTTGGCCGTTTCGTCGATAAGGTTGTACGGTTTTGCGATTAAGAACCTCGCTAGCGGTGTCTCATTGTAGGTCAAGGGATCTCTCCCGTTTGCTCCGCCGAAGCTTGAGGTTTCCGACTTTCGGGACTTTCCACCTCAGCTCCAGGC
>JAMDCE010000236.1 GCA_023489135.1 Chloroflexota bacterium | reverse complement strand
TGTTCGGCGGCACCTCCACCCTGGCTACGCCGACGCCGACGCCTACTCCCACACCGACTCCAACGCCCACTCCCACACCTACTTCTACGCCGACGCCATCGGTGGGCCCGCCTCCCTATCCGGCGGCGAGGTGATAACACCGCATTAATCAGCGGTGGTCTGTAGCAGCCAGGCTAGGGGCAGGTTTCAGACCCGACCCTGACCTGGCGGAATAGTCCGCCGCCATTATTGTCGCCTCGCGTCCTGTTAGAGACGCGGCATAACGCGTCTCACAACGCTGGAGCTACCGACCAGGCTGATAGCATTCTTTTCGCCGGATTATTTAGTTTCTAAAACTGGATGGCAGATAAACGCGGCTCACCGGACCGTAGTACAGGACGACGGGTACGCTCAACGTGCTCAGAGGCGTTCCCGAGGTGTTGATGGTTACAATTGCGCGTTTGTAACCAGGGCTGGTAAGCCCGGATCCATCGGCCGTGAGGGTCAGGGTTTGGGGTACTGTGCCACTGGCCGGCGTAACGGTCAACCAGGGTTGATCCGATGACGCGCTGAAGTACAGGACTCCATCGCCCGAATTCGTAAGCTGTATCGTTCTTTGAACCGTGGTTGCACTGCCCGGCTCAATCAAGAAGTTCACGGCCGTGGCGCTCACGCTCAAGGCCGCCGGCAGCAGCGCCGGTTTGGCCATCGCTTTCAGAGCATCGTAGACCGGCCTGGGCGACCCATCGGGCCTCAGTAATGAGTAGAATTGCACTACCTCGCAACCGGACGACCGAAAAGAATCCATGGACAGATCGAGATTCATCAGGATCATGGGCCCCATGAACGGCCAGTTGGCCTGAGCGTATTGAAATGCCCTGACAGTGTAATTCGCCTGGGTGGCGGCGTCCAGCTTGAACCGGTTGAAATGGGGTCCAAAATCGCAGCTCTTCCCCTCGACCGCTGGATCGAGCAGCCAACCGAACTCAGTGGCCCAGATCTCTTTGTCCTCGCCCCCGTGGACATTGGCCATCTGATTGTGCTGCCAGGCTCGGCGGAAATAGGTTCCGGTGGGGGGAGGAGGTTTCCAGGGATCGGCCTCGGGTGAATTCGGTCCGCCGTAGGGATGAGAGCCGATGGCATCGAAGTACCCCTTGGCATTGCCAAGGTTGCTGGCGTACAAGTTCTTGATGTAGGCGAGATCGCCGTACACGGTGGTTCCGTTGCCTTCCCCAGTGTTGGACAGGCCGCCCGTAACCACCTTGGCGTTGGCGTCGGCCTGCTTCACTCGTGGGTAAAGAGCCCTCAGCATCTGCCCGTACTTGGTCGGATTCGGGTATTGGCCGCCCCACTCCACGTCAAGATTCGGCTCGTTCCAAATCTCGTATGCCTTGACTCGGCCGCGATAGCGGCCGGCCAAAACGTACATGAAATTCGCGAGATCCTGGTCGTCGAGCGGTGGGCCGTTTTTTGCCGTGGTTCCCGAAGCCCAGGAAGGCGATTCATCCACCCTGATGAGGATTTTCAGCCCCCTGCCGTAGGCCTGTGAGACAGCGTCGTCAATTGATGTCCAGTCGAACGATCCTCTCTGCCCCTCGACGGATTGCCAGCTCACTCCCAACTTAACCCAGTTGAACTGCAGGTCCTGAACCTTATTGAGATTAGCGAGATTGCTGACGATGACGCCGTAGCCCAGCGGCGTCGAGGAAGACGCCGGCTTGCTGCTAGAGGCCTGGCCGATCAAGGCGGCAGTTGCTAATTCTGCGGATGCATTCGGCCCGGGAGTAATAAGACCTAAGGAAACGATAGCGATGAGGACAACAAGGTGCCAGAATCTTGGTTGCCGCGATCGGAACATCGACACGTGCCCCCCAACCACATGTCCGCAGCAACCTCTAAAGCGAGTTGTTCTGGCGCTTCGCCCCCGCCTACCTTGCCGGGCCGGCAACAGCCGTCACTATTGATGAGTTATGGGTAGCTTGGTCCGCAAGCAAGCCTGCCCAGCCGGGCGCTGCAGTGCCCCTATTGTTGCACGTATGAAGCAAGATAGCAACAGGAAGAAAGTCCCGCGCGAAGGGGATTACGGCGGCAAAAAGTACTATTCAGCCCACGTCTATCTGCGCCCTTTGCAGCTTGCCGCTGAAGTCGACGTAGACCGACTTCCATTCGGAGAAGATGTCGAGGGCGGCCTGTCCGGCTTCTCGGTGGCCGTTTCCCGTTCCCCGGGTGCCCCCGAACGGGAGATGCACTTCCGCACCGATGGTGCCCGCGTTGACATAGACGATTCCCGTGGTGATGTCCCTGATGGCGGTGAACGCCTGGTTGACATCTTGGGTATAAATGGAGCTGGAGAGCCCGTAGGGGGTGCGGTTGTTCACCTCTACGGCCTCGTCGAGGCTTTTCACTCCAATGATGGCGCAAACAGGGCCAAATATCTCTTCCTGAGCTATGCGCATGTCCGGTCTCACGCCCGAGAATAGGGTTGGCTTATAGAAGAAGCCCCCGGCACATTCCCCGTCCGAGCAGATTTGCCCACCCACGAGTAGATCCGCCCCTTCTTTGAGACCTACCTGGACGTAGGAATGTATCTTGTGCAGCTGGCTCTCGTTAATAATGGGGCCGATGTCGGTTGCGGTGTCCAGACCGTTTCCGAGGCGCAGCGTCTTGATGCGGTTGAGTAGCCTGTCCGTCAGCTCCCGCTCGATGGCTTCGTGAGCGATTACGCGACTGCAGGCGGTGCAGCGCTGGCCGGTCGTGCCGAACGCGGACCAGATGATCCCCTGCACCGCCAGGTCCAGGTCGGCATCTTCCATAACGATTATCGCGTTCTTGCCCCCCATCTCCAGCGAGACCTGTTTGCGCTTTCTGGTTGCCTTCTCTGCCACTCGCGCTCCCGACTCGGTCGAGCCGGTAAAAGAAACGAGGTTAATTCCAGGGTGATCGACAATCGCATCGCCGATGATTCCGCCCGGGCCGTAAACGAGATTGAGCACTCCGGCGGGCAACCCCGCCTCTTCCAGAATCTCCACCACCTTGCACGCCAGCAAGGGCGTGTCGCTGGCCGGCTTGAACACCACCGTATTGCCCGCCACCAGCGCGGGCATAATCTTCCATGTTGGAATCGCTATGGGAAAGTTCCAAGGGGTGATGGCAGCCACTACCCCGATCGGGTCACGGAGCGACATCGCGAACTTGTTGGGAAGCTCGGCAGGGGTCGTTTGGCCGAACAGCCTACGGCCCTCCCCGGCCATGTAGAAGGTCATGTCTATGCCTTCCTGGACGTCCCCGCGTCCCTCGCCAATCACCTTGCCCATCTCTTGAGTGACCAGCGTCGACAGATCTTCCTTGCGGCTGTGCATGATCTGGGCCGCCTTGAAGAGAATCTCTGCCCGCCGCGGAGCGGGGACCAGTCGCCATTTTGGAAACGCATTCCTGGCCGACTGAACGGCTTCCTCCACGTCGGCCGCGTCCGACTTGGTAACGACTCCTAGAACCTCGCGTGTAGCCGGGTTTATGCTCTCGAAGGTCTTGTGCGAGTTTGATTCGACCCACTTCCCACCGATATAGTTCTTGCAGAGCATGGCTCAGCCCCTTCCTTTCAAGTCAACGATGCTATCTTTATTGTAGCACAAGGGGCTATCCCGGCAGGGCTATGTATCGGAATGCCTCGGCGTACTTGACGCCGATCCCTTCCCCGGCCATGGCCGATCGTTCCCGTACGTGCAGCTCGAATTCCTTGCCGCTCACCTGACTCCTGTGCGCCCGGAGCGCCGCCAGCTTGATATCGATGGTTTCCGTGATGTCGAACCACTTGTCGGGGGATAGGGTCCCCCACATCAGAAGCTCCTTGACCTTGTGCGGCTCGAGGCCCTCGACCAGCAATTCAGGGAAAGTGAGCCTGTCGCGCGCGGCCGGGAAGATAGCGGCCAGCGCCGCCTCTCCCGTCGCCCGATGATCCGGATGATTGACGTAGCCCTGCCCGGTGTAAAAGGTGGCGGGGTCGGGACACATGGCAACGTCCGGTTTATAGCGCCTGATGGCCCGCGAGATGTCCCTGCGCAAAGTCAGAGTCGGCCGAAGGTAACCATCCTCCCATCCCAGGAACACTACTTCCTTCACCCCCAGGATACGTGCCGCCTCCTCCTGCTCCTCCTTTCTTATTTGGGCGAGCCTTTGAGGGGTCATCTGAAGATCGTCGCTCCCCTTGTTTCCGTTGGTACAGACGACGTAGATGACCTCCTTGCCCCGCTTGATCCATTTGGCCAACGTGCCCGCGGAGCTAAACTCTCCATCATCGGGGTGCGCCATTATGACCATGATCCTGTTTCCGGTCACTTCTGGCTGGGAATCGGTGGTTGTGGGTAAATAGTCAGACGTCAAGAACGATCCTCCTCCTCGCTTGTCACTCCTTGTTGGAACCTTCCACCACGGTGGCGGACGCCACCGTCCGAAACGAGACTTTTCTCGGGCGAAATCGCTGCTGGAGATCATCAAATGCGGTATATACTACTGGAATTAGCAGCAGAGTGAGAACCAGCGAGCTAAGCAATCCTCCAACCACCACGACGGCCATGGGAGAGCGGACCTCCGCTCCTTCCCCCAGCCCGAGAGCCACGGGAAGCATCGCCAGGGCCATGGCCGTCGTGGTCATCATGATCGGGCGCAGACGAGTCGGTCCTGCCTCAGTCAGTGCCGAAAACCGATCCTTTCCTCGCGCGCGGAGGGTGTTGGTGTAGTCGACCAGGAGGATTCCGTTCTTGCCGACCAATCCCATAAGCATGATCATCCCGATCAACGAGGACATGTTCACCGTTTGCCCCGTCACAAGCAGGCCCCCCAGGGCGCCGATGACGGCTACCGGCAGACAGAACATCACCACCAGAGGATACAGCAGCGACTCGTAGAGCGCCACCATGAGCATGTACATGAACAGAATAGAAAGAGCCAGCGCCATAATGAGGTTGCTGAAGCTCTCGTCCATGATTTCCGTTTCGCCGGTCATGCTGTAAGTAACGCCTTCGGGAAGCGGCGACCTCTCCAATTCGAGCCTGAGGTCACGGACCACGTCGCCCAACGGGCGACCCGAGACGTCCGCGCCTATGGTCACCGATCGCTGGCGGTTGAATCGCAATATCTGTGTGGGCCCCTGCACCAGAGATATGTCGGTAGCCTGATCGACCGTGGCGACGAAGCCCTTGGGACTCGCCAGCGGAAGCGTCCCCAGGTTGCCCACTCCACCCCGGTCGCGATCTCCCCCGAGGATCCTTATGTCCACTTTGGTCTGCCCTTCAGGCCTGAGCTGGCTGGCTACCATGCCTTCCACGTTGGTGCGCAGCGCCGCTGCTACTTGGGCTGAGGTCAGGCCCAGGTCCGAGAGGCGCCACTGGTCGGCGCGCACCCGAATCTCCGGATTCCCCACCTCAGCGCTGTTGGTGACGCTCGCCGTCCCCGGAATGCTTCTAATGATCTGCTCCAGTCGTGCCCCCGCCTCTCCCAGCTGCCGCAAGTCGTCTCCCTTGAGCTGAATCATCAGCGGCTGTCCCATCGGACCGCCGATGGTTGGCAGCTGCGTGCGCAGCTCCAGACCTGGTACGTCCTCTCCGAGTTTCTCCGCCGCCCTGGTTATTTTCGAGATTCCCCGTGATCTCTCGTCCTTGGGCACGAGCTTGACGGTGATGAAAGCGGCCCTGCTTTCGGAAGAAGACGAAAAGCCGACGCTGCCCTGTCCCACGGTAGTAAAATACTCCGTGACCTCGGGGAACTGGTTCAAGCGGGATTCTATCTTCATCATAGCCTGGTCGGTTGCTTCCAAGGACGTGCCCGGTGGCATCTTGGCGATGAGATCAAACTGTGATTGATCCTCGGCCGGCAGGAACTCTGACCCCAGAATGTTCAATGGAATCAAGGCGATAGCGCAGAAGAAGAGCAGCAAAGATGCCGCAGCCACTATGACTCGGTGGCCGAGTGCCCACTTGAGCGCGCCGCCGTAAGCCACCGACAGACGCTCGAACCACGACTCCCACCGCCGACCGAAGCGATCCAATGGCGAGTGGCCTTCTCCGTGCCCCATCCCCAGCCAACGGGAAGCCAGCATGGGAGTCAGGGTGAACGAGACGAAGAGAGAGAATAGGGTGGCAACGGTGATCGTGAGGCCAAACTGCCGGAAGAACCCGCCCACGATGCCGGTCATAAAGGCCATCGGCAGGTACACCACGACGTCGACAAGAGTGATGGCTATAGCGGCCAGGCCGATCTCGCTTCTGCCCTTGATCGCCGCCGTTACGGGAGTTTCACCCAGCTTGAGGTGCCGGAATATGTTTTCGAGGACGACAATTGAGTCGTCGACCAGGATACCGATGGTCAGTGCCAAAGCCATCAGCGACATGAAGTTCAGGGTGAACCCCATTATCCACATCATCAGGAAAGTCGAGATCAGCGATGTGGGAATGGCAAGCATAACGATCACAGTGCTGCGGAAGGTGTGCAGGAAGACGAGCAGCACAATGCCGGTTAGCACGACAGCTTCGAACAGATTATTCTGGACATCTCCCAGGGATCGCTTTACATAGGAGGACTGGTCGTCAGAAATGGCGATCATGACCCCGGGAGGAAGAGACTTCTGTATCTGGCCCAGCGCCTTCTTCATCGAGTCGGCCACTTGAACGGTGTTGGCGTTGGCCTGTTTGGTGATGACGAGCCCGACTCCTTCTCTGCCGTTGTAGCGGTTGATTACTTTGCGATCCTTGTAAGCGTCGACCACGTCGGCCACGTCACGCAGGTACACTACCCCGCGCGGCGAAGCCGCCACGACGGAGTTTTTCAGCTCGTCGAGGGATTGAAAGAGGCCGGTATACCGAATGCTGTACTCGCGGTCTCGCTCGTGGATGCTTCCGGCAGGCATGCTCAGGTTGCCCTGCGCCAGAGCACCGTAGACCTGCTGTGTGGTCAAGCCGCGGGCGCCTAGCTTGTCCTGATCGACTCGAACCTGAATCTCGCGCTCCAGCCCCCCCACAATAGAGATCGCCGCTACGCCCTTGATCGTTTCCATTCGTGGCTTGATTGTTTCATTGGCGATCTTGTGGATCTGATCCAAGGGCAAGTCGCCGGAAATGGCCAGGCTCATGACCGGCAGGCTGGAGTATTCGGCCTTGACCACGATGGGGGGCTTGGCATCGCTCGGCAGCTGTGACCGAGCGCTGTTGACCTTCCTCTCGACCTCTGTGGTGGCTGAATCGGCGTTCGCCCCGTCCAGGAATTCGAGGCTGACAATCGAGACGCTGTCCATGGAATACGATCGGATTGACTTGAGCTGGTTGGCGCCGGCCACGGCGTCTTCCAGTGGCCTGGTAACCTGATCCTCGACTTCCTCGGGACCTGCGCCCGGATAGGTGACGATAATCGTTACATAGGGAAGGTTTATGCTCGGATACCTGTCCGCGCCGAGCCGGGTGTAGGCGACCGCTCCGACCAACACGAAGCCGAGAATGACCATCAGTATGAAGAGGGGACGCCGAATGGAAACCTCTGTCAACCACATCAGGGCTGCTCCTCAATCAACACCGATTGCGAGTCCGCTGGCGGTTCCCCCAGTCAGTCCGCAATGCGCGCCTGCTCTCCACCGCCGTCGGCCATGTGTTAGAATAGCAGCGGTAACTGGTTTAGTCAACTCGCTGGACCTGCGGGCAAGGGATCATGTCCTTGACACACCGCCAGCCCTGTGGTAGTGTCGGGTCAGTTGCCGAAACCGCTCCCAAGCAGCCCCAAGCGCAGATCGACGATGGGAATCGACGATAGGATATGATATCTCGTGATTGACGCCATCGAGTAGCGTCTCCAAACTCTTCGAACGAGGAGGTTCACGTGCACGATCAGACAGGAGAGGCCCGCGATCCCAGTCTTAGAGTGACATCTGTATCAGGTTCAGATGGAACGGGCTGGGGAGTCGAGAATCTGCCCTTCCCCGAGGGCGTCGCCTACATCCAGCCGCGCTGGGACCTTTGCATCGGATGCGGAGCCTGCGAGATGGCCTGCTCCATGTACCACTACGGCGTCATCAACCGGGAGCTGTCGCGCATAAGGATCTATCGCTATCTCACCCCGCTGCCGAAGTCGGTGCAGAACGTGTGCTCCCAGTGCGCGGAGCCGGAGCGCGAGTGCCAGAAGGCGTGCCCGCTGGACCCTCCGGCCATCTACTACGATGCGCAGCGCCAGCACATGACGGTCGATACGGAGGAATGCCTGGGCCACGATTGCGCCGGGTGCCTGGATGCTTGCCCGGCCAAGGTGCCGTACTTCTATCCTCCGGATCACGATTACCCTCTCACCTGCGACCTCTGCGAGGCGGATGGCGAGCGTAAGCCGCAGTGCGTGGAGATATGCCCCACATCCGCACTCGAGTACATGAAACCCCAGTTTCCTCAGCACCTTGAGCGGATACACCCCGACGAAAAGGCGGAGCGGCTTTCCCGGCGGCTGTACCCGTTGCAAAAGTACAAGATACTGAGATCGCCGGAAGATATCTGGGGAGGACGGTAGCATGGCGGAGATGCGATTCAATATGCTCGAGGTGGACCTCACCAACGAGACGACGAAAGTGGTCGACGTCACCGACCAAGTCCGCAAGTACGTCGGCGGACGGGGTCTGGGAGCCAAGCTTCTCTGGGATCGGGTGCCTCGTGGATCGGACCCCCTCGGGCCTGAGAACATCCTCTACTTCGGCGTTGGCCCTCTGACCGGGTTCCTCGGCTCCGTGACTAACGTCAGCGCCAAGTCACCGCTGACTTTGCTGCGCGGGCAATCCAATATGAACGGCCACTTCGGCGTCGAGATGGCCTACGCCGGCTACAACGCCGGAATTCTCGTCACGGGAAAGGCGACCAGGCCCGTCTATCTCCTGGTGCAAGACGGCGACGTGGAGATACGGGATGCCTCGCACCTGTGGGGCAGGCTGAATATCGAAGCCCAGCGCGTGCTGAAAGAGGAGATCACCAAGGAGCTCGCGGACCAGAACTTCAGAGTGGTAACCATAGGACCGGGAGGGGAGCACCTGGTCCGAAACGCTTCCATCTCGCACGACTTCTATCACCATGCCGCCCGATTAGGGATGGGCGCGGTGATGGGATCCAAGAACCTGAAGGCGGTCGCCGTGCGGGGCACCAGGCCTCCGGCCTACCCCGACCCGGTCAGGCTATTCCGGATGGTCACGAAGTACTTTCACGATGCCAGGGACTACAAGGCCGGGGTGCGGCGCTGGGGGCACACGACGTCCATGCCCCAGCGGTACTACGACGGGACTGAGGGCATCAAGAACAAACAACTCGGCTGGCACCCCATGTGCGACGAGAGCAACCCGGTAAAGCTGGAGCAGGCCTATAAAGTATGGGGCGATGGCTGCGCTCTCTGTCCCTCCGGCTGCAAGGTGCCGTATATGCGACGCGAGCCACCGTTGGGTCCCTGTCTGGGAGAGCTGCGGCACGACGACGCGGGGGGATGGAACGCGAACGTAATGATCCCCGGATACGACGCGCAGGTCTACCTCACTCCATTTGTGGACGAGCTAGGACTGGACGGCGAAGATGTCTCCGGCGTCGTGGCCTGGGCCATGGAGTGTTACGACAGGGGGATCCTCAGTAGAGAGGATCTCGACGGGATCGATCTAACGTGGGGAAACCTGGAGGCGATCTGCAAGCTGCTAACCAGGATAGCCTATCGTGAGGGCATCGGCGACGTACTGGCGGAGGGCCTTAAGTTCGCGCCCGCGAAGCTGGGGGAGCGCACGCAGAGATACGCTATGGAGTCGAAAGGGGTCGCCATTACCTCGTACGAGCCGCGTGGCAGCATGTCGGACGCCGTCAACCTGGCAGTCGTTCCGGTCGGCGCGATCCATGGAGGAAGAGGAGCGCCCCAGAGGGTGATGTTGGATTCCACGACGACGTGCTCTTTCCTGGGGAACTCCCTGCGGAAGGTGTTCGGAGGCGTGGCTGATTGGGGCGTGGGAATGATGAACGCCGCGTGTGGCTGGCAGTTGGAGACCAAGGACTGGGCAAATATGACAAACAGGGTGGCGCTGATGGAGCGTTGCTACTCGATGAGGGAGGGGTACGTGCCGGCGCGGGACGATACTCTACCCGCCCGCTTCTTCGAAGAGACCATCTATACCAAGTACGGCAAGCCTCTGATTCTGAAGAAGGACGAGTTCGAGGAGCAGCGGGCGCTCTGGTATTCGGCCTACGGACTGACCCCCAACGGCACACCGTCGCGGGAGACCCTGGAGCGTCTCGGACTAGACTTCGTCATCCCCGAGCTGGAAAACACGCTGAGCTAAGAGCATGTAGCAAGACCCTGCCTTTGGAGGGCACGATGACGGTCCAATTCGACCCGTGAGCCAGGGGGACGGCGGCGCGCCACGGTCTTGTCAGGCGTTCTAAGTTGGACCTTAATGAGGGTTGTGCGTCTTGTGCACTCGGTCGATACAGGTCGACGTCAAACTCTTCGGCTTCGCCAATGAGGTTCCGGCAAGCCACGTCTCCTTAGAGCTGCTGGGGGACGTTACCCTTCGCGACGTGCTTGAGAACCTGGCCGTCAGATGCGGTAGCAGGCTAGGGGAAAGGCTGTTGGGAAAGGATGGCCGCCTGCCGGAGGACATTAAGCTCGTGATCGACGCCGAGGTGATCGACAGGCTCGATCACAACATCGAGAATGACACGACGGTGTTTGTCATTTCTCAGTTTTCCGGCGGCTGAGAATTAGTTCCTTGACTATGCTCCGGTATCTGTGTTAACCTCAGCCCGGTAGGCGCCACTAAATAGTACGCCGCCTTTATTGTCGCCTCGCGCCCTGGTAGAGACGCGGTATGCCGCGTCTCACAACGGTAGGGCTAACGACCAGGCTCACAGCGTTCTTTTCGCCGGATCATTTAGGAGATGAAGACCACGAAAGACAGCAGTTCGCGCGTTTCCATCCTGGTATGGATCACCGTATGCGGATTCCTCACCGCTTTTTCCTACTCATCCTATAGTCTTTTCTTGCCGGCGTTCCTAAGAGAGTTCAACTGGACGCGGGGGGATGTTGCCATTCCTTTTTCCCTGGCTATGGTGGCCTGGGGCGTCATGCAGCCTCTGGCAGGCTCTCTGGCCGATGGTCGGGGCACAAGACCGATTATTCTGGTGGGAATCCTGCTGAGCGCGGCCGGCTTCCTGGTCATGGGTTTCTCGCATGCCCTGTGGCAGATTGCGATCGGATTCGGCGTCTTGATTGGCACGGCGAACAGCGCTTGCGGCTCGATGATGTTTTCAATCCTGGTCTCCAAGTGGTTCACGGGCCCGCGTCGAGGCTCGGCTGTGGGGGTGCTTCAAGCCGCAACTCCGGCCTCCCCTATTGTGATGGCTCCAATCGTGTTTTACATCATTACCACATTCGGTTGGCGCTACGCGGCCCTGTTCCTGGCGCTGCTCCTGCTGATCGTGGCTTTCCCTCTTGCCTATTTCGTCGTCCGCGACCCCCAGGCCGATCCAGGCGCCGCCGCGTCGCACCACGCCACCGGACAACGAGGAAAGAGGCAAGACGTCCTGTCGCAGATGAGGCGGCCCGTCCTTCGCAACCTGTTCATCTCCCGATTTGCCTGCGGGTTGAGCTTCTTTATTATTCCCCATCTAGCGGCAGCGGCCACGGCTGCCGGCCTCTCCGCGACCGAAGGAGCGCTGGCGGTTAGCCTTTACGGATTCACCTCAGCCGCGGGCTCGCTGGCGGGTGGATTCGCGGCCGATAGATGGGGCCGGACGAACACACTCATGGCCACCTATTTTATCCGAGGCGTGGGAGCGTTGGCCCTGGCACTGCCGGCTATGAACCCTTCTTGGTTCTACGTGGGACTGGCCCTGGCCGCCGGACCGGTGTTCGCCACCGTTACCATTAACAACGTGCAGATATTCGAGGTAGTTGGCCCCAGGCGCGCCGGCGTTATCATGGGCGTTAGTTTCGTTCTCCATCAAGTCGCTTCAGCGCTTAGCCCCTACGCCGCCGGGCTGGTCTTTGACGCGACGGGCGGCTACCAAATCTCGTTCTTGGTGCTCGGGGTGGTGATGTTGCTGGCGGTCATCCCTGCCTCTAAGACGAAGCCCGAACCGCTCATCGTGCAGGCGGGAGTTCCCCAGCCTTCCCCGAGCCCACAGTAAGTAAGATGGGACTCCTTCTCCTCTTTAGTTTCTTGTTTTCCGCTTGTCTGTGGCGATGTTCCAAGATGACACGCCTCGCGGCAATGCAGCCCACGTACTCACACCCAAATATCTATCGAAGGCGACGATGCTAATGTTCGCTCAGACCGGCCGATCCGTTGTGGGAAGACTTCAAAATCATACCTTTGCCGCGCTGGTCAGGCACCCCAATTACCGACTTTACTGGTCGGGCGCGCTAGCCTCGAACACAGGCTATTGGATCCAGGTGACGGCTCAGGGATGGCTGGTCTACCAAATCACCGGCTCGGCCTTTTTCCTGGGCGCCGTGGCCTTCGCCACGACTGTCCCCAACATCTTCCTCCCGCCGTTCGGCGGCGTGCTGGCGGATCGTTTCGAGCGTCGTCTTCTCATGGTCGGCTCCCAAACGGCCTCGATGCTTCTGGCTCTTATTCTGGCTTACCTCACCCTCACTGGCGCCGTAACCGTCTGGCATCTCCTGGTCATCGCGTTCCTGAGCGGCTCCGTGGAGGCCCTGACGGTACCCATTCGCCAGAGTATCGTCTGGGACCTGGTTAGCAAAGAAGACTTGATGAATGCCATCGCCGTCAATTCCGCCGGGTTTCACTCCAGTCGAATGGTGGGGCCGGCTCTGGCAGGTGGCATCCTGGTGCTGACCGGCCCCGGCGTCTGTTTTCTCATCAACGGCATCAGTTACCTCGCCATTATCGCTGCCCTTCTGGCGGTCAAGATGCCGAAATTATCGCCCGACGGCAACAAGGTCTCCATGTGGACGAACCTGGCCGATGGACTGGCTTATGTTAGGTCCGTTCCTATCATCTCCTCGCTCATGGTCGTTGCGGCCATACCTAGCCTGTTCGGCATGTCTTACAACGCCTTGATGCCGGCCTTCGCCTCCTCGGTCCTCGGCGTCGATGCCCACGGGCTGGGGTTGCTTATGAGCGCTGCCGGGCTAGGCGCCATGATTGGAGCCGTCGGGGTTGCTTCACTGGGAAGAAGCGTCCCGCGTGGAAAGCTCTTGCTGGGAGCCGTGATTGCCCTGGGCCTTAGCCTTACCGTTTTCGCGACGTCCAGTTCCTTTCCCTTATCCATGGTGATGCTGGTGGGCGTCGGAGGCACCACGATAGTATACAACGTGCTGACTCAGACGATTCTGCAGGTTCAGTCCGACAACCAGATGCGCGGAAGGGTGCTGAGTGTCTTTGCCCTTGCGTCCTACGGGCTGCAACCCTTCGGGCAATTGGGCGCCGGCGTTGTCGCCGACTATCTGGGGGCGCCCACGGCGGTCTTTCTGGGTGGAGCCATCTGCACCCTCTTCGCCCTCTTCGTGCTCGTCCGTCAACCCGAGACGCGGAGACTAACTTGATCCCTGCGGTGCGGTTCACGGGTTTCTGAGCTTTGCTTCAGCGCTTTGGCCTTCGTGCAATCGATTGGTTGGCCAGCCGGACGCCGGAGATGGCGCGGTCGGCCCTCTCGGCGCCGAGCGCCGCCATCGCCTCTGCGTCCAGTTGCTGAAATGCCTGGCCACCAACTATGATCGTGTCCGTCCCTGCTCCTCGCAGTCCCGAGATCCTACACAATCAGTAGAAATGGGCACTCCTTGCATCGCATTCCCCCTCGTAGCTCTTTCGGGCACCTTTGACAGGCTTAGGAAAAAGATCACGTGCAAATGCGGTGCCACCCGCAAGCGTAACTAGTGAAAGAGTATTCGATGGTTCTTGCTACTCCCTGGCACTCTTTAGCCATGCCACCAGCGCTGCGGCGACTCCTATCGCCCCTTCGACGATCACCGTCAGAGCGATGCCCATCGTCTGGGCCAGGTATCCGGTGACGAGGCTTCCTATTGGCGTCGAACCCACGAAGACCGTCGCGTAGACGCTCATCACCCTACCTCGCAGGTGATCGGGAGTGGATGTCTGCAGGGTAGTGTTTGCCACCGTCGTGAATATTATCATTGCGAATCCAATTGCGCCCATTAGGATGGCGGCCATGTTGAACTGGCGGGCCAGGCCGAGGGCCATCTCCAGCGACGCGAAGACCGCTGCCCCTCCCAGCAACAGCTTCGGGTGGGGTTCCCAGGGAAGGAAGGCCAAAAGCCCGGAAGCCAGGAGAGAGCCCAGACCCATCGCCGATATCAGCAGGCCTAACCCCTCAGCCCCGACGTTAAGGATGTTCCTGGCGAACAGCGGAGCGATGACGCTGAAGTTCATTCCGATGGTGCTCACCACGGCCACCAGCGCCACGGTAAGGAACACGGGACGGGACCTGTGAACGTAGGCGAATCCTTCTCTCATGTTCTCCAAGACAGCGCCCGGCTCGGTCGTTCCAGTGGCAACACTGGTCGACCCCGCTTTCATGGCCAGCAGAGCGACCACGACTGGCAGGAAGCTAAGGCCATTCAGGAGGAATACCGGCGCAAGACCCAGCCATCCGATCAGAAGGCCGGCCACGGCGGGCCCCACCAGGCGGGCAGCATTGAACGCGGCAGAATTCAACGCTATGGCGTTGGGAAGGTCTCGTCGCCCGACCAGTTCCACCACGTAAGCCTGGCGCGTGGGCATATCCACCGAGTTTACCAATCCTAGAAGGACGGCCAGGATCATCACGTGAAAGATATTCACGATTCCCGTCCAGGCGAGCAGCGCCAGGGCGAAGGCCAGCATCGCGGCTGTCGACTGAGAACCGATCAGCAAGTAGCGTTTGGGCAGGTGATCTGCTAGAAAACCGCCAAACATCGACAGGCCAAGCATCGGCAGAAACTGAAGGGCGCTGACCAGCCCGAGATCAAACGGCGATCCACCAAGTTCGAGCACCAGCCAGATCTGGCCCAGGACCTGCATCCAAGTCCCGACGAGCGATACCAACTGGCTAATCCAGAACAGACTGAAATCACGATGGCGGAAGGCTTGGAGACCTCGCGTCAGGCCGACCGTCTGGTTCTGGAACTCTCCCGTGCTGGCGGGTCCTCGACCAGCCACGGCGCTCGTCGCCGTCACTGGCTCGCGATCTGCGCCTGTGGCTGGCTGGCCGCTGGCGGGCCCGTTTGTCCTGCCGTTGCCGGAAATGTTGGATGTGTGCCTAGATCTCGGGTGTCGATGCACTTCTATTTCGGCTCAACTTCAGTGGAAGTACCATCGCGAGTAATGCCATCTAACTTGCCTCCATCCGTCGCATTGCCTCCCCGTTAGCGACACGCACTATCGTCGCTGAGTTGGAATCAGACCCTTTCCCGGATCGGTTCGGGCTACCTGTGCAAGACGAATGCCAGCGAAGTTAAGGCAAGGGATGGTGAACCGTCCCGCGGAAAATTCGGCGAATAACTTCTTTGACAACCCAGGCTTCTACCACTATAATGCCGGTTGTAATGCTTAACTTCGCGATTACCTGGTTCTTACGAATGCCGGACCATGCACGCTCCTAGAGGCTCACGACGCGGCTCAGGCAACAATAAGCCTTTACTCGTGGCTGTGGTCGTCATACTTGCTCTCGTGGTGATGGCTGATCGCCTCAACCTGCTCCCCTGGCGACCTGAGACCGGCGCCCCAGCTTCGCAACCTGCACCATCTCGCGGGCAGGTGTTGCCGGGCCCGGCCGCGGCTCCGACCTCCACGCCGATACCTGCTCGTACCTCCACGTCGACTCCCACTCCTATTCCGACACCCTTCAAGACGACCCAGGCCGCCCCTCCCGGCGTCAGCGCCGTCGGGGCCGTGGTTATCGACGAGCGGTCGGGAGCCGTGCTGTATGACAAGAACTCTCGCTTGCAGCGGGCACCGGCCAGCATTACCAAGATCGTAACCGCCATTGTGGCAATCGAGCGAGCGAAGCCGAGCGATATTGTCGACGTGACCTACGATCCCACCGAGTTGGTGGACAGCACGCTTATGGGCCTGTACAACCGCGACAGGTGCTCTCTCGAGGATCTACTCTACGGCCTCATGCTTCCTTCGGGCAACGACGCTGCCCTCGCCATTGCCAATCATGTCGCAGGCTCCGAGCGGGCCTTCGCCGATCTGATGAACCGCAAGATGAAAGACCTGGGACTCCAGGACAGCCACTTCGTGAATGCCCACGGTCTGGACGCGAAGGACCACTACTCCAGCGCCCACGACATGGCCTTGGTGACGCGCTATGCCATGCAAAATCCCCTGTTCAGGCAGCTTGCCGCGGCCAAGGTGCGTTCGGTCACTCTATGGCGATCCGGGGAGAAGATGTCCTACCCCATTTACAATCTCAACAAGCTGCTGACGATCTACCCCGGTGCCGATGGAGTCAAGATCGGATATACCGAGAACGCTCTCCGCACCATCGTGGGCTCGGCAACGAAAGATGGTCATCGCGTCTACGCCGCGCTGATGGGGAGCACCGATCTGTGGACGGATACCCCGCTCTTGCTGGATTATGCCTTCCGGAATTTCGCCTGGCCCTCCGGCAACTAGCCCTCCGCTAATCCTCTAATTCAGGAAATCACTTCTTCTCCATTTGACGTAGGCGCTATCATTGCTGTAAAGTTCGTTCGTATTCATTGAAGCGAGGTAAAGCCAATCGTGACCGGTTTCTTGCTGCTCTCCATCGGCATCAACATCGACCCCATCTTGATACAGCTCGGCCCGCTCGCCCTGCGGTGGTACGGCCTGATGTACGTCGTCGGCATCAGCGCCGGACTTTTTGTAGCGCTGCCCTACGCCAAACGGCTGGGACTGGACGAAGAGAAGATCTGGTCGGTGTTCTGGTGGGGCGCCATCGCCGGCCTGCTGGGCGCGCGTCTTTACTTCGTCGTACAATCCGATTTTGGGGCCTACCTGGCTCAGCCCTGGCGGATACTCGCTTTCTGGGAGGGGGGCATGGCCTTCTACGGCGCGGTGGTCGGGGCGGCCATCGCCTGCGCCATCGCGTGCAACCGCGTTGAACTCCCCTTCTGGAAGCTGGTCGACGCCGCTGCACTGATGGCCGTCGTCGGCCAGGGATTCGGCCGCATTGGCAACATCGTGAATGGCGACATCGTCGGATATCCCACCGACCTACCCTGGGGTGTCGTGTACCAACATCCCCGTTCCTTTGTGGCCGACCATACTGTCGCTTACCAGCCGGCAGCCTTCTATGAGCTGCTTTTCAACATAGTCCTCTTCGCCATCCTCTGGACTCTGCGCTTCCGCTTGCCGCGTCCGGGACTGCTCTTCACAACCTACGTGATCCTTTACTCGGTTGGCCAGTTTGTGCTCTTCTTCTGGCGCGACAACGAAGTGATATTCTGGGGGCTGAAGAACGCCCAGTACACCGCACTGGTCACGGTGGTGGCTATGCTGCTATTTTGGTGGTGGCTGAGCAGAAGAGATGAACGCAGCTCGGCTCATTCGAGGGGATAATTTGAACTTGGAGCTTGTCGAGAGCAAGACCTTTGATCGTCTGACCCTTCACGGCATTCTGTATACCCCACAAAGCCCACCAGCGTGCGTTCCACCGGCCCTACTTTTCATCCACGGGGTGGGGTACAACTTCTACGAAACTCCGCTTCGGCGCGTAGCCGAGTATTTGGTGGAGCGGAGCCGCGCTTGCCTGGTCACAAACACGCGGGGACACGATTGGGTGGCCAATTCCTATCGCAAGGGAGGCTACATCGGAAGCTCGTTCGAGCTGCTGGAGGATTGTCTTCTCGACATCGACGCTGCCCTAGCTACCCTGCAGAAGCGTGGGTTCGACGATATCGTCATCGTGGGCCACAGCCTGGGGGCTGTGAAGACCGTTTTCTACCAAAGTCAGCGGGCCAGCCAGAACGTAAAGGGAATAGTGATTTGCTCTCCTCCCAAGATTTCTTATGCCTGTACGTCGAGTTTACCCGAGTTCGCACAGTTGGTGGCTACGGCGTCCCGAGAGGCAGAACAAGGCAACTTGGAAAAGCTGCTCTTCCGCAAGACCCCGTTCCCGGCGTACTTCTGCGCGCGAACCGTGTTGAACAAGTACAGCCCCGAAGATACCGCCAACGCCTTGAAGCACGTGGAGAAGATCCGCTGCCCTGCACTTTTGATGTGCGGCACGCGTGACCCTCTGGTGCAATTCGCCGGGGAGATAAGGGAGGCCACCTCCGACCGCCGTTGGCAACACCGACTCATTGAAGGGGCTGATCACAATTACCGGGGTCACCAGGTTGAGGTCGCGGAGGAGATTGCCCACTGGCTGGAGGACACCTATGAAATGGCAGAAATCGTCGCCCGAGCTGATTGAAGCCTTCGACGCCTCCTGGCGAGAATGGAAGGTTCGGAAAGGCGCCAGATGTTCGGGTATCCAACCGGTTACGTAAACGGCACCTGGTTCATCGGATGCTATCACTAGGTCCGTTGCTGGCCCTCCAAGCGAGCCAGCCTTTCGCGCCAGCGAGGCAAAACCTCGGGGTTCTTGACGTACGATGAATCCGTCCGCGAATTTGAACTGCTTGAGCAACGACAGCATCATGCCAATCGTGCTCTCCGCTACCGAAATGACTACCTTCCACTTCTTCTTCATGATCCCGCTCGTTCGCAAGCATTTGGCCAGCAGTCACGCTCGACTTTCGCGTCAAGACGCCCGCGTCGCGGAAACCTTCGCCCTTACCCTCGCCGTGGGGTCCAGGATTCGCTTGCGCAAGCGCATTCCCTTGGGCGTTACTTCGAGCAGCTCGTCGTCTTCCAGAAAGTCCAGGCTCTGCTCCAGACTGAGGATCGTCGGGGGAGTAAGAATCACGGCAATATCGGCCGTCGAGGCCCTCACGTTGGTCTGCTTCTTCTCTTTGGCCACGTTGATCTCCAGGTCGTTCTCCCGCGCGTGAAGGCCCACGATCATCCCCTCATACACCTGCGTCTGCGGAGGGATGAACGTGATGCCGCGCCCCTGGGCATTGTTCAGGCCGTAGGAAACGGACTTGCCGGTCTCCGACGCGATCAAAGCCCCGTTGCGCAGCTTGGGCAGTGGTGGAGAGACCGGCTCGTAGCGCAGGAAGAGCGAGTTCATCACGGTGGTGCCCCGCGATAGGGTGAGGAGCTGGCTGCGCAGGCCCAGCAGTCCCCGTGTCGTGATCTGGAATAGCAGGCGCGTGGTGCCATCGGCGTTCTCGTTCTGCGCCACGAGCACCCCCCTGCGTCGGCCCACCTCGCCTGCCACCGCGCCCACGTACTCGGTGTTCACCTCGATGGTGAGCTCCTCCAGGGGCTCCATTTTGATTCCGTCGATCATCTTGGTGATCACCTGCGGCTTGCCCACCTGCAATTCGTAGCCCTCTCTCCTCAGCGTTTCAATAAAGACCGAAAGGTGTAGCTCCCCGCGACCAGAAACGATGTACTCGCCACCATCATTCACTTCCAGACGCATTGAGACGTTTGTCTGCAATTCCCTCTGAATGCGATCCAGTAGCTCCCGGCCGGTGACGTACTGGCCTTCCCTTCCCGCGAAGGGTGAGGTGTTTGCCGACATAGCGATCTTCAGCGTCGGCTCGCCGATCTCGATCGTCGGCAAGGCCTCGGGCACCTCGGCATCCGCGATGGTATCGCCAATCCCCGCGCCCTTGATCCCCGTCAGGGCCACGATATCGCCGGCCTCCGCCTCGGACACCTCCACCCGCTTCAACCCGTGGCTCACATAGACTTTGTCGATGCGCGCCATTTCCCGTGTCCCCTCTTTGGACAACACTGCAACCGCCAGCCCGGGTTTGGCCGCGCCGCGCCTGATGCGCCCGATGGCGTACTTCCCTTGATAACTGTCCCAGTCGAGAGCCGCCACGAGCATCTGGAACGGCCCATCGGCATCGCCCTCCGGCTCCGGGACCCGATCGATAATGCCATCGAGGATCGGAGTGAGATCGGCTGGCTCGGTGGGATCGACCGGCACGTCCTCCCACGTCTTGCCCTCACGCCCCACGGCGAAGAAAACCGGGAAATCGAGCTGCGCTTCGTCGGTGGCCAGGTCGAGGAAGAGGTCCGCCGTCTCGTCGATCACTTCCTCGACGCGCGCGCCGCGCTTGTCGATCTTGTTGATCACGACGATGGGACAGAGGCCGAGCGCCAGGGCCTTTTTGAGAACGAACCGCGTCTGAGGCATAGGACCTTCCTGGGCATCGATGACCAGGATGGCCCCGTCGGCCATGTTGAGCGTACGCTCGACCTCCCCGCTGAAATCGGCGTGGCCGGGCGTATCGATGATGTTGATCTTCGTATCCTTATAAGTAATGGCCGTGTTTTTCGCGAGGATCGTTATGCCACGTTCGCGCTCCTGGTCATTTGAGTCCAGAATGAGGGTTTGGGACATCGCCGCTTCGTTTTCGCGAAAAATTTTCGACTGCTTGAGCAGTCCGTCGACCAGGGTAGTCTTGCCGTGGTCGACGTGAGCTATTATGGCCACATTGCGCAATTTCACTAGAACAATGACTCCATACGTGGAGATCTCTCCCCACCAACCGTTTTGATCTGCTATCGAGATTATCGATAGCGCAGGCTACTTCTTCTTTGGCCCCTTATTGGCCATCGGAGGCTTCTTCGTGGTTTTTTCCTTTTTTCCACCCTTTTTGGACACCTTTTTCTCCTCCTTTTTTCTATGGCGTGTTCTATGGCGTGTGACGCCTTACTGATCGCGAATGCATTATTAAGGGAGGAGCTCTCTTGCTCCTCCCTTATTCATACCAGTCGGTAGTGTCCGGGCTTGCCGCCTACCAGCTTCTGCGACCGGTCGAGCGGCGTGCGAAACCGCTGCTTCCACGCTGACTCGAATAACAATCGGAACAGTAAACGGGCCTATCGTTGCGTGGCTGGAACGGAACCTGGGTGTCCTTGCCACACTCCGCGCAAACAGCGGGGAACATCTCCCTCACGATGGTTGC
>JAMDCE010000501.1 GCA_023489135.1 Chloroflexota bacterium | reverse complement strand
CGATGCAAGAGGACTCCGCTTGCGTCATAGACATCGGTCTGGTAGTTTCGCCCTTTATAGATGTCGTTTTGCAGGAAGAAGGAGATGGTCTTTGCTCCCGTCGGGTCCACGACACCCACCTGGGCATAGCCTCTGAACTCATCCTCGTTATAGGTCGAGTTGTGGCCGTAGAGCATACCGGTGTACGTGTACTGCCAGGTGTTGGCTATCCCGAGGCCATCGGAGATGACCCTGCTGGCCACAGCCTGGCGTGACCATTGTGGATAGATACAGTTAGGCGTACTGCGCCACTGCTCCCCATAGGTGTAGCCCACGCCTCCGCCATACCCGTTCGCCACGCTGCTCAGCCACTTCCTTGTCCTCGTTCCGCTGTCGCATTCCAGATTGACATCGGCTATTGTGTAATTAAAGCTGTATGATGGGAGGTGCTGGCCACTCAGGCCATTGTAATCGTACTGGGTCACTCCGCTAAGTATGAGCCACTGCTGGAAGTCGAGATCCCACAGCGAGTAGTTGAATTGGTACTTGCGCACCAATTGCTCGCTGCCGTTCACCGTTACGTACATGTTCACGGCGTCGAGCTTGCGGGTCTCGCAAACATCGGCCATGGTGCAGTAATGTTCTTTGCTGGAAGAGGTGAATGTGACCTTCCGCTTGGCTCCCCCGGCGTCCGTGGTCGCATAGGTTATCACGCTAGGATAGGCCGCCATGTCGTAGCCGCAAATCGGCCCGGAATCCTTTACGTAGCTGATCTCCATGCTGTTCCCGCTGGTGTCGGTCACCTTATCGAGGTTCCACTTGTCCCACTCGGGGGGATGGGAGCAGTCGTCTATCCAGCTGATGTATTGCTGGCGCGAGTTGTTGCTGCCCCCGAAGCCGGTCCAGCCGAACTTGTACACCGTGCCGCTGGTGTCGGTGATAGTCCAGCGGCTTCCGGGGGAGACATCGTCTCGCCTGATCTGGAGAAAGGAGTCGCTCTTGGTCTTGTAGGTCTTGCTATCGCCATAAGTGCCCACTTCCATTAGCTCGTCGCTAAGCCCGTTGAGTTCGAGGAAGTAGCGTGGGCTGGTATATTCGTCTTTCTTGACCAGGCGAACAGAGCCAAGGTCGAGGCTCCAGCCCAGGCCTACCCAGGGGACGGCGCCGGCCTTGCTAGTGCTGTCGGCACCCCCACTGTTATAGGAAAGGCTCAGTTTGGGGGCGAGGCCATTGGTGCCCGGCGGCACGTCGAGGGGATACTCGAAGGTCGATGCGCCGGTATAGAGGCCCACCTGAGCGCGGTCCAGGCCGATGGGGAACAGGAGAACGCCTTCGAGCGCGAATTCGGTGAAATGGTTGGTCGTGGCGCTGACGGTGCGGGCCTTGACGTCGACGATAGTGGAGAGAGGAACCCATGTTTTGGCGACCTCGTCGAAGTAGTCGAGTTTCAGAGACAACGGATTGTAGGCCGAGGGCAAAGATTCCGTGTAATGCAACGTCACAGTGACCGGCTTGGCGAAGCGGGTGACCTTGGCGTTGTCGGCGGCCGACCAGGCCTCTAGGGAGAATCGCCGGATGAGGCCCAAGGGATTACCGGCCTCCGGCCTGGGTCTTTTGGAGTGCATTGTTTTGATTCGCCGCGAAACGGCCCCGGGCGGAAACTCGACGGTGACCTCTCCGTCGGCGGAGCGAAGCAGGCCGCCGTGGTCGGGGTCGATGTCGACGGCGTCGGTGAGGTCGGTCGAAGCGGTGAAGGTGGGGGTGGCCGTGAAGGTGGCTGTTGGCGTAGGCGTTACGGTGGCCGTAGTACTGAGCGTGGCCGTCACGGTGGCCGTGCTCGTGGCTGTCGGCGTGGCCGTATCTTGCGCTGTAGGGCTTGGACTCGCCGAGGCGGTAGCCGTGGCGCTCAGGGTGGCCACCTCCGTCGCCGTGGCGGAAGGCGGAAGTGCGGTCGTCGTACTGGAGACAGCCACCGTTGGCACTACGGTAGTGGACGACGTCGGCTCCTGGGTGGGTGCCGTGGTGGGCCAGCTCGTCGCCGTAGGCGTCGGCGGTGCGGCGGCCTGGGTTGCCGTGGCTACAACTGGAACGGGAGTCGCCCCTCGAGCTATTTTGGCAGGGGGAAGGAGAGACATGACGACGGATAGACAGATGAGGGCGTTGAGCCACCTCTTCACGGCCAACCTCCTCGTCGGTAATCTTAAGGGGAACAGAGGTCGCGAGCGCGATGGCAAGGGAAAGCGGTTTCAGCCTGTCCTTGGCGCGTCCGTCGCCGGCCGGAAGGTGGTTCGTCTCTGGCTGCATGTCTTTCCAGCGGAAACGGTCTTATGGCCAGGCGTTTGGAGTCCTGTTCGCAATACTAATTCAGCCAGCTCCTTTTGTCAAGACCTTTGAGGCATAATTGACGTTTTCTTACCTATTTCTTGCGTCTCCTGCTCTGTCGCATGGTTTCCGAAACAAGCAGCGCTCACTTAGCCGCGTAGAGCCTCACAGCCGGTAGGCAAGGATCGGCTCCCTGCTGCCATATGTTACCAGCCAACTCTTACAAAACACTTACAAATCTCTTACAAGGATTCTTGCGCTTTTGGAGATGTCAGACGAACCCTTGCGGCTAGTGAGCGGGCTATCGCCGGCAAAATCTATCGCACTGGCGGGCAACGGTTAGGAGGAAGGGTTTTGGGCTGGGACGGGGCCTTGTTCCCAATTCTCTAAATTCACAGCATCTTGCTGAACATCCGCTTCAGGGCGGGTTTCAAACCCGCCCCTACGGACGAACCCTCGCAAACCTGCCGGATGTATCAGTAAGGAGGGATTCCTCAGCCCTGACTCTAATGGATGGGTGATTGAGCGCGATCGGTGGAGGGCAATCATTTCCCCGTTCAATAACTGACGGCTGATGGCCAATAGCTACCTAGCCATGAATCAACATCGGCAAACAGCGCACGCAGACCCACTTCTCTTCGCCTTTGAATTCCAGACAGACTAGCGGACGGGCGGCGCTGGTGGTGCCGCAGGAGAGGCACTTGTGCTGATTCTCCGTGGGTTGAGTGTTCTTGTCTTCAGTTTTCTCCATTTCTCGCTCCTTTCCGTTTCCAAGATGATAGTATAAGAGGACGCAGGTTACCGTGACAAGGATCACAAAGGCCGGAATTGTGATATAATGCCCGCCATGGAAAGGATGTTCACTCTAGCGGAGCTGCAGCAGTTCGACGGAAAGAAGGGCCGACCGGCCTTCATCGCCTGCAATGGACTCGTCTACGACGTGTCTTCCCTAATCAACTGGGAAGGCGGCTACCACATGGGCCTCCACGATGCCGGATGCGATTTGACGGAGGAGCTGTTGGAAGCGCCCCACGCAGACGAGATGCTTGAAAGGGCAGTTGTGGTTGGCAGGCTGGCGGGAGAATAGCTCCCGCCAGGCCCCTCCGTTCGACGATACCTGACCCCCTCTTACCTCTTTTCTTCCGCCGACGTCTGCCTCTTTGATCGGCCTAGAATGGCAAGGAACTTGCAGGATAACAGCAAAAGCAAGTGGGCTCCCAACGCGATGAGTATTGGCGCTCACGTCTTGAAGACAGAGATGGTGGATGTAGATGATCTATTGGGCGACGCTGTTGCACTTCTACCAGCCCCCCACTCAGATTCCGGCGGTGCTGGAAAAGGTCTGCAACGAATCCTATAGGCCGCTTATCGAGGTGTTCCAGCAGCATCCCCTCGCAAAAGCTAGCATCAATATCAATGCAGTGCTAACCGAGATGCTCAGAGACCACGGACACCTGGACGTGGTCCGGGGCCTGCGTGAACTGGCAGAGCGGGGACAGGTTGAGTTCGTCGGCTCGGGCAAGTATCACCCGATTCTTCCCCTCATCCCTAAGGACGAGATGAGGAGGCAGATAGTCCAGAACAAGAAATCGAATCGCGCCCTATTCGGCCGGGTCTACGACCCCACCGGCTTTTTCCCGCCCGAAATGTGCTACAGTCGGGAAGTGGTCGAGCCCATCGTGGAGACCGCTCACGAATGGGTGATCCTCAGTGGCGTGGCCTGTCCGGTAGAATGGCCTCTGGACGTCATTCATCGAGTGGAGATCAACGGGGCCGAGATCGCCGTCCTCTTCCGGGATGATATTCTCAGCAACAAGATAAGCTTCAAGCATATCAAAGGGAAGGAGTTCCTGCAGCATCTGGAGGCCTTGAAGGGGGACCGGGACACGATCTACGTGGTCACGGCGATGGACGCCGAGACCTTTGGCCATCACATTCAGAACTGGGAACGACTGTTCCTGGCCGAGGTCTACGAGGCTCTGGATTCCCAAAACGGCGAAGAGGAGAGGCTGGCCAAGTACAACGACATCAAGCAAAGGACGGTTCTCGCCGAGCAGCACGGGCGTCTATTGTCGGTAGCCGAACGCGCCAACCACATCGACGTCGTAACCGTGAGCGAGCTACTGCGGAGCTTTCCCCCCGGCCAG
>JAMDCE010000156.1 GCA_023489135.1 Chloroflexota bacterium | reverse complement strand
GCCAGCTAGAAGGCGAACTGCAACATTACCTTCATCTGCGCCGTCACTTTTTTATCCAGATCTATTAGCTAGAACGCCAGAAGAGGCCAGATTTGACTTGGAATTGCGGCAGTTTCTCGTCGAAGTTACAGGAGATCCTACCTGGCCTCTAATGACGAATGATCCCAAGCTCGCAAGGTTCATATCACGTAATTTGCCTGGAGCTCGTATCGCGCACCAGAAGCTACGCAACGCGAGCAAAGATCGCTTCACCGATCACGACCTCCAGACGATCGTGGCCCATGCCGCTTTGGGGGTTCCTGAATCAGCCTTCAAAAAGCTCGAGGTCGAAGACTACTGGCAAATCGGACTGCTCAGCCACGAAGCGCTGGCGGAACTGGAATCATTGCTGCCCGACGTCACGAACCCGATCAGGGACGCATTGATCAAAGCGCCTCCGCCATTCCGCTGGTTGGCGAATCACGATCCAGAAACTGTTGTTCGGGCCTGCTACTTGGCGGCGATCCTAGAGCAACATCTGGATAACTGGGCTCTTCTCCTGGCCAACGTGGATCCTTCGCTAGTGCAATTCACCGGTATTGAGGCCAACGTCTTGCGAGAGGCGGCAGCAAAATTGGTGGAAAAGGACGATGTCCAGGCGGAACGTGATCTTCAGACGCTGGAGGATGGGCTGAACAAAGAAGCATTGCGTCTTTTGCTTATAGACCAGATGAAGCTGAACAATCACGCGGGGTTCGCGGCGGTGGTGAAACGAGAGCATTATTCAACGTTGGTCAGGTCTCTCGCCTTGCTCCTTGCCCTGGATAATAGCCTGGTGACACAGCCTAACCTTCAGGAACACAATGAGCTAGTGAACTTCCTTCTCGATGAAACCGCGGTCGCTTCCCGCGGAATTGTCGATCAACGCACCTCCCAGGTCTGGTCCAATCTGAAGGAGGCGTACTGGCTATCAGTCGAGATCACGCCACTGCGCGATGCTTTGGCCGACACGGTCAAGCTCTTGAAGGTAACCAAAGTCACCGATCTCGATTTCAAGTTCTTTAGGACAATTTGGAACGACAAAAAGATCAATCGTTTGGAGTACTATCTGTCAGCACTGGAACGGCTAGTGGGCAGTGGCGAGTTTCTGCCACGGTCTGAAGACGACTTGCCATCGCTCTTCGTTAATGCGTTAGATCGTATTCGTAAGCGAGTCAGCGAAATCACCGCAGAAGTCAATGCGCAATTGGACGAATTGAATCGCCGCTTCCAAGATGTCGTCGCCGTCCAGTATCCTAACTGGGTAGCCAAAGATGGCGAGGTGAGGTTGACGAGTCAGTTCATCCGTCGTTGCCTCAAAGCGCATTGGGATCCTGAGAAGGAAAAGGCCGTTGTACTTATCTTCGATGGCCTGCGCTACGACATCTGGGACGAGTTGCTGAAGCCGATTCTGGTTGACCGCCTGGAGGTTATCGAGGATTTGCCGGCAAGCTCTCTTCTCCCCACCGAGACCCACATCACGCGAAAGGCAATTTCTGCTGGCACTTACCCAGATGAATTCGATACCGGTGCCAGCGAGGATAAGTTGCTCAAAAACGCTCTGGCGCGTGAACTCAATTATTCAACTGACGTGAAGGTTATGAGCCCCTTCGCTGCGGGGACAGGCGAGACGGTGCGCTACCGGGCAGGAAACCTTGACGTGTACATTTTTGAGCTGTGCGATACCGAGTTGCACAAAATAAGGATGAGGGCGCTGCCTGATGGACGGGAAGTCCCTTCCCGCCCGCTCGCGTTTGTCTACGAACAGCACTTGAAGAGCATTATCGACAACGAAGTGATGGCTATCGTTCGAAAGTTAGCGCCCCAAACCAAAGTGTTCGTGGTAGCCGATCATGGCTTTGGCAGGGTTAGCCGCCAGCCTCTTTGGTTCGCTGATGCGGATTTGAACGATCCCACGGATTGCTCGTATCTGAACTGCCGGCTGCGTTACCCAATGCAGCAGCTAAATTTGCCTCAGAAAGTGCGAGAGAACATCGTCACCTTTACGCCACAACAGTTGCGGATGCCGCAAAAGGAAAGTGTTGCAGGAGCCAAATCAGGCGCGAAATCTGGGGGTGTGGCCTATAAAGAGTACGGAGCGATTGTGTTCCCTCGGATAGGGTACTCGTTTAGGCGTTCAGGATCACCATATAACCCCGATGCCTACTCCCACGGTGGAATTTCGATTCAGGAGATGCTGATCCCGATGGTGGTCCTGCGAGTTAAATCGCGCGAGGAGGGATCGCTGGTATTCGAGGCAATAATCGGGCCTAAGGAAGCCGTCGAAGGGGAAGAACTGGAGTTCCGACTCCGATTCAAACGAACGCAACAAAGTGGTGGCGCCTCTGAGGAAATGAAGGTTGAGATCGAAGGGGCTTACAGCCGCGAAGCCGATCATCTAAGCCTGCAGCGACGGGTCGTATTTGTCCCTGTCGGGGGAACTGAGGTTTCATATCGCTTCTGTCCCGACCCCTCCGACGCAACCCTTGATGAGCGCCGCCAGGGGGTGATGGAGCGCGTGCTGACTGTTACAGCCAGTTATCGGGAAGGGTCACGAACCATTCGTAAAGTCCAGAACCATCGTTTTGTCTTGCGGCTGAATTCAGACAAAGTAGTCCGTCGGGTCGGCAATCTCGGAAATATTCTTGGGCTGACTCCGAAGAATATGAGGTGATGATGTGGCCAAAAAGAGCAACCATCTACAAACTAGCTTTATTCATAACGAAATTCCTAATATGCCTGACGGCTACTATTCAGGAGACAAGCCCAACCCAAATCTGCGGGCGTTCGTCGAGGCGCACATCAAAGAGCAACCCTACGATCCGGAAACAGACGACTACGATATTCCCGCCTTTGAGGATCCATTGACGGTAGGCAACCGCCGAGATGCAATAAATGATTTGCACATCTATTGGTCGAAGAAGCCTTACCAGGCAATTCGTCAATATATCCGCCATTATACGAAGGCAGGTGATTTGGTATTGGATCCATTCTGTGGCTCTGGAACTACAGCTTTGGCATCGCTTTTGGAGGGGCGTGAGGTCATTGCGATTGACCGCAGCCCTGCTGCAACGTTCATTACAAAGAACTATTGCACGCCAGTTGATGCGGAAGAACTGCGCAATGTTTTCAAAGAATTGGAGAACAAGGTTCAATCGGAAATCGAGTGGCTCTATGAGACCCGTTGTGACCGTTGCGGTGGTAAGGCTATAACTGCCTATACTGTTTATTCACAAGTTTTCCAATGTCCTCGCTGCATGGCCAAAGTGCCGCTGTTCGACTGTGTCGAAGTTGCACAATTGACAAAGGACAGCAGGTCGCAAAACATTACCGTCTGTCCGCATTGTTACACAAAAGGACACAAAGAACCTATAAGCGCAAGGCATTCTAAGTTTGGTTTACGGCCAGTGCTTGTTTCGTATATTTGTCAAAACAACTGCAAACCAGCCCGTGGTCAACGACGCTATAACGATGAAGATGGAAATAAGAGAGAGTACTTCGAGCGATACGACTTGAACAAAATTTCGGAGATCGAATCGAAGAACATCCCTCATTGGTATCCTACAGATAGAATGCTAAACGCGCCTAAAGACCAAGTAAGATGGGGCATGCTATGGCGTCCGTATCTTCAAGGGATAGCCAGCGTTGATCAGTTTTTCACGAAACGAAATCTTTGGGGGTTGGCCTTGTTGTTAGAGGCCATAAAGGCTCTCGGAAATCATGCAGATCCTTTCTTATTTGCTTTTTCTGGAGCGCTATATAATGCCTCTCGTATGTATCAGCAGCGTGAGGCTGGAGGCGGACCGGCTAAAGGCACGTATTACGTCCCCCCTACATTCAGAGAAGTGGCCGTGATGACCCTACTGTCAGAAAAAGTTGCGAATCTGGAGCGGGCCGCCAAGTTATGGAGCCCAGTACAGGAATCTGTGCCTGTTCTTATATCGACTGAAAGCGCCACGTCTTACAACTCCGTCCCGGACGACAGTATTGACTATATCTTCACTGATCCTCCCTATTCCTGGAAGGTGCAGTACGGAGAGTCGAATTTCTTATGGGAAGCTTGGCTCGGATTTGATACTCATTGGATTGATGACGAGATTATTGTGAATGAGTATCGCGGCAAGAGTGAAATTGAGTGGATGGTTACGATGAAGGAAGCAATGTCCCAGTGTTACCGAGTTCTTAAGCCTGGACATTGGCTTTCGCTTTGCTATCACGATACATCAGAAGGAACTTGGGCAATAGTCCAAGATATTATGGCTGAAGCAGGCTTTTTGTCGGATCGGTCCAGTTCAGCAGTGTTTATCGAAACAGGACAAAAGGCTTGGAAGCAAATCGTCGCTGACAAGATCAATAAACGTGATCTCGTAATCAATTTTCGCAAGCCCAAGCACGGTGAAATAGCTGGCACTGCCACTCCCTGTTGAAGAAAT
>JAMDCE010000259.1 GCA_023489135.1 Chloroflexota bacterium | reverse complement strand
GGGGGATGGCTGTGGAGATGGTATCAGTGATCCAGAGTCGTGTCTACGGCCACCGTGCACGAAACTCCTGGACCATATTTGTGCATGATGCATAGATCGTGCGGTCGCGATCTGCTGGAAGTGGGCTTTGACGGTGAGATTCGAGAGGAGGTAGGGACGGTTCGGCAGAATGAAGACGGTGGACCCGGGAACGGTTTACGTAGCGCAACGTGAATTCAAGGTTCCGGAGAAAAGGGTTGTTAGCCCCGATGTGCTAAAAAAGCACTTTAGTATTGCCAAAACAACGTATGACGTGTATAATATTCACAGGAGAGGAGCAAGCTGATGTTTACTAAGGAGGAATTGGGCCGGCGAATCGCCGAGGCGCGGCGAAAGGCCGGGCTAACCCAAGAGGATTTGGGCACCGCGGTGGGGTTAGACCGCACTGCAGTTACGCGTATCGAGCAGGGTCGTCGAGGCCTCGATACTTTGCAGATGACGGCCATTGCGGATGTGTTGGGGCGTGAGCCCGCATTCTTCTTTGAACCGGCCGAGGAGCAACCGCCGGAAGTGCTACTTAGGGCCCCGGAAGCCCAACGCGAGGATATCCGGCAGCAGCTAGAGTGGCTCATCGCTTTGGTTAGAGACTACGAGTTTCTTTGCCAACTGATGAAAGGTGCGGTGGCGCCTTGAGAAGTGTATTATCTCGCTCGCAGTATGTGGACCAGGCTGAGGGGCGAGCCACAGCGCTCCGCCAGGACTTCGGACTAGGGACAGACGCCGTCGCCGATGTTTTCGAGTTTCTGGGCCACCTTGGGCTGGATCTCGTTCGGCGGCCGATGGGTGAGAACGGCCCTGACGGATTCTACATCCGAAAAGGAGATCTCGTTTTTGTGGCCGTCAACACGGATAGGCGCTTGGGTCGACAGCGATTCACCGCCTGCCACGAGTTGGCCCACCACCTCTTTGATCAACAGAGTTGGATCGATGACGACGTATTCGCGAAAAACGCGGTGCCAGAGCGGCGAGCCAATGCTTTTGCGGCTTCCTTCCTTATGCCGAGAGAGGGTGTGGAGCGCTGGCTGGGGCGTCACAACCATGGAGCGGGTAGAAGAAGTCCTCTGGATGTCGAGGCCGTCGTCCACCTAGCTCGTCACTTCGGGATGAGCTATCAGGCTACCCTATTGCGGTTGTTGGAATTGCGATATCTTGACCCAGGACAATATGCCGATCTCAAGCTCGCGCAGCCGGAGCGGATTGCGCGGAGGCTTGGCTACGATTTGTCCACCGAGGACGGCGCTGTACGCTGCCAGGTCCTGCCTCCCCGTTTCGTTCAGCTCGCACTTCAAGCGTACGGGGAAGGCTGCATTTCTCTGGCCCGGCTGGCCGAACTTCTTCGGACAGGTGAGGACACGGCGACCCGGTTAGTAGCTGAGAGCGGGATCGAGCCTTACAAGCCATCGTTGGAAGAGCTGATCGAGGAAGCCAGGAATGCATGATCCAGCGCGCCGTGAGGGCGTCTAGTGCCGTCGGGGGAGATCGTTTTTGACACCACCTGCGTTCTTTACCTGACCGTGACCGGGCACGAAGATCTTCTGGAAGAGCGCTATGGTGGACGATGCTACCTTCCGGACGAGGTTTGCCGGGAAATAGAACAAGGTGAGACCAATCACGGCTACAACTGCTCTAGTCTGTTGAAGGCGCCCTGGTGGAAGCCTCTGGCCAGCCTTCTCCGTCGCTCTTCCCGCGCGCTTGGTTTAACTTGGGGAAATAGGAGCGAATGTCGGAAGTCGTGAAGCCCAAGACACGGAGTACGCAGGCGATTACAGTGCCCGTTCTTCCTGTGCCTCCCCAGCAATGTATGACCACGCCCTCACCTACTTCGAGCCTGGCAGTGGCAGCGCTTGCCGCCTCCAGAATCAGTCGTTTTTCTTCTTCCTCAGGCCGACCTGTTGGTGGTCTCCCGTGACGGAGATCCTCCAGATGCTCCATGTAAAGCCGATTAAGCGGAGCCGGGTCATAATCGGGAACATTTCTGATATCAAGGCGCACGACGTGCCGAAAGCCTGCCGCCCAGATGGCCTGCCAGGGTGTGGATTCTATTGGTCGTGCCATTCCGGCGAGCGGAGCAGGGTCGCGAAGGACCCAGTAAAAGGCCTTCGGGTTCAGGTTCCCTGGGATATCAGGCATCTGGTCAGGGGCAATCAGAGAGTACAATTTGGGCACCTCGAGGCAACAAAATAGAGACTTGTGGGCTCATCCCCTAATTTAATCTTACCCTATTGGAGTCCTGACCTTCAGGGACGGGCGCTTCGTGCTCCTTCGCGTCCTTCGTGGACCTGTCACCCGAACTATGAAGCGGAGGGCCGATGATCGCGGTCATAATCCCCTCGCCAAGCGAGCGACGTATTCGCGCTCTTCGGGCCCGAACCACGGCGGGTTGCCGGCCGCGGCGTTTTCGGTGGGCCGGCCGGGAGTGGAGGTGGCGGGAATGGTGGTGTGGACGCGAGGGTCGCTGAGAATCCATTTCAGAAGGGCCTGCGCCCAGGTGTGGACGCCAAAGGGTTTCAACCGGGCGAGCGCTGATCTGGGTGGGGTGCGGCGGACGAGTGAACCCTGGCCGAAGGGCATCATCACCATAACGCCCAGGTCAAGCTGCGCCGCCATGGGCAGAATCTCCCGCTCTGCGGCTCGCTCCAGCGGGTTGTAGGGTACCTGGATCGATCCGATTCGCCCTGACTCCATCAGACGCCTAAGCTCGCCGAAGGCGCTGGAACTGTAGTGAGTGGCGCCGATTACCCGTACGCGTCCGCGGCGCTGTTCCTCCTCCAGCAAGGGTAATATGTCGCGCCAGGCGGAGAGGTTATGAATCTGGTAGATATCGACGCAGCCGTCGTAGTAGCCGAAGGCACTGTCCATCTGCGCGCGTCCTTCCCGCGCCGACGAGGCCCACACCTTCGTCGCCACCAGAGCCTTCTCGCGCCGGCCCGCCAGAGCCAATCCCAGCACGCGCTCGGAGTCTCCATACATAGGGGAGCTGTCGAACAGGTTGGTGCCAGCTTCCAGGGCCTCGGTGACGATGGCGAAGCGGCTGGCCTCGCCGGCCCGGCCGGTAACATCCAGGGAGCGATAGGTGCCCATCCCAACGGCTGGCACATCCAAGCCGGTTCTGCCGAAACGCCTTCTTTCCATCTCGCCATCCTTCGCCGTGGCTTGTGCTGACTGCGTTTGACCCCTCGAGAGATTCGAATCTCGGAAAAGATATGGATAGGGGTTAGGGGTTACGGGCGAAAACGGTTACCTAACCCTTCTCCCCTAACCCATAACCCCTATCCCTTACAGATTCTGCTCTCCCTCTGGCGGACGCCGCATATCTCGGAGGAAGCGTTCCAATTCTTCCACCAGCGCTGAACCACTGGGTAGCTCTCCCTCCATCCCTTCTTTCCGGCTTTCCGAGGCTTCGGTTTGCTCCGTCGGCTCGACCTCTCCCACATCTACGAGATGGTCCAGTTTGGAGGCGAGATTGGGGTTGCTCATAATGATCGCGTCCAAATGGCTAACCCAATCCTTAGAGCGCGCTTTCACGGTTGTCAGATCTAGTTCAAGCTTGGCCAGTCGATCGGCCGTTTCCAGCAGGGTCAGCACGGCCAGGGGGTTGGGGCCCTGGATATAAGGCGGGGAAGCGACCCATAGACTCGCCGCCGGTAGGCCTAAATGGTTGGCGGCGTGCAAGAGGGCCGTTTGGTAGGCCGTCGGCCCTTCGTAGGAGGTATCGAGGGCCCCCATTTGCGAAAGGGCCACCTCCAACGAAGGTTGGAGCGTCCGGCAGTTCACATCGGCGCGGCGATGCGAAATTGGCCCAATGTAGCCGCCAAGCGTGAGGAACAAGTCAACCCCACAGCTCTTCGCAAACGAAGCCAGCTCTCTGGAAACGGCCGTCCAGCGAAGGTTGGGCTCGGGTCCCAGAATGAGAAGAAGGTCACGAGTAGCCTTTGGACGCGGAAGCGCGTAGACGGCCAGCTTCGGGAAAACAATCTCCCACTCCCCGCGAGTGCCGCGACGGGTCACGGGTCGCCTGTCGGTGAAATCGAAGCAGGCGTCGGCGTCAACCACGGCGCAGGGGGCCGGCCAGGCCTCGCCCAGCAAGAATTCGACGGCGCTGCTAGCCGCCTCGCCGGCATTGCCCCAGCCCTCAAATCCGGCCAGCAAGACAGGATGTCGCAACTGCGGACGTTCTCGAACCTCCAGAATCTCGGACATTCTATCTCCTTTATCTTCTCAAGTTTAACACGGCCCAATCTGGTCAGCAAGCCGCCGCTTCAGGTGTGGGTTCCAACAAGAGACTTGTGGCAGAATCGAAACGCACCATTGAGACGCGGAGAACGCGGAGATCAGGGGTTAGGGGCACGGGTTAGCTGGCAAACGCCTGAACCATATATCCCCTAACCCTTATCCCATAACCCCTATTCCCTTCTGGGCCTCCGTGGTGCC
>JAMDCE010000684.1:3764-4474 GCA_023489135.1 Chloroflexota bacterium | reverse complement strand
GCATTCGTCCCGGCCCAACGATCTCCTCCTGACCCACGAACTCATTGAAGGAGCGCGGCCGCATTCGCGCGGCCAGGGGCGCGTCGCGATCGAAATCGTCCGCTTCTGTCTTCTCGAACATATTGAGGCTCAGAGACCTTCCGGCTGGCTCATCCTCTTTCCGACGAGGGCCCATCGGTGACGCTCCTTCGGCAAAACAGCCCGTTTTTTTCCCACTGCAGTATACCGCCCCGTCGCGGTGGCGGCAAACAGCACGAATAGAGGATAGGTCAGTACTACGAAAGGGGGAGCCCAATATCCACCGTCCAGCCAGCCAAGAACCAACCTGTCGCCTGATGGCAGACTCTCTTGGACATAGTAGGATACCAGTGGGTACAAACATCTAGTCTTGAAACACGAACAAACGGAGGCAAGCACGATGGGGAACGAACTCGACCACGTTGGTTCATTCAACCGGTCCATTGGAAGATTCTTCGGCAAAGCCGTACGCCTCAGTCTGAAAGATCCTTCGATGGCTGCGTTTCTAAGCAAGACGGTCTGGTGCCAGAAGAGAGCGGCGCGGGTCCGACTTTCCTGGGAAAAGCGCGGCGTCCACGTGCCCCCGATTATGGTCGCCAGTATCACCAAGCGATGCAATCCACGCTCTTGCGGACAATTCGGGAGAACGGTGGCCAGTGGCGCGAGACCAAGGGAGGCTGCGCGCTTTGGGA
>JAMDCE010000684.1:0-3754 GCA_023489135.1 Chloroflexota bacterium | reverse complement strand
TCCTGAGCTAAGCAAGGCTGCTTGAGCATATATCATTACGATAAGGAGGCTAGTCATGAAGGCGTTGGTTATCTATGAGTCCACGTTCGGAAATACGGAACGCGTTGCCAGGGCTATCGGCGAGAAGTTGGGAGCAGGTATCCCGGTGGAGGTGGTGGCGGCCGGTAGAGGTTTGCTTGACATCAGAGGGGTCGATCTGCTGGTTGTCGGCGGCCCGACGCAGGGGCACGGCGCGGGGCCGGCGGCCCGGAAGCTTCTCGAGGAGCTTGAACCAGAAGCGGTGAGAGGAGTCCTGGTCGCCGCCTTTGATACTAGACTAAACTGGGCCAAGTGGCTCAGCGGCTCCGCCGCGGCCGTAATTGCCAGGAGGCTCGAGGAAAAGGGTGGCAAGATGATAGCGCCACCAGAGAGTTTCATCGTATCGGGCAAGAAAGGTCCGCTGGCAGACGGAGAACTGGAGCGAGCCGGGATATGGGCGACAGGCCTGGGGGCGAAGGTCGGAGAACTAATACAAACCTCCCGTGAGAACAGGAAGACGGCCTAATGACAGCATCTTGCTCTAAGAACTCCGATCACGTATTATCGTCTTTGCACGACTCGTGAGGACGCGCAAAGCGCAAAGGACCGCGGTTAGAAAGCAGGGGGTTCTGTTGATCGGAGGTTCTACCTTACCCAGCGCTAGGTTGGTCCATCTGGACGACCTGGCGCTGGTCATTCTATGGCGGCCTATTCTGAAAATAGACCATTATCGTCATTTCATCCTGAGGCACCCAGAGAGTACCCGGCGACGAAGGATCTCCAGACAGAGATTCTTCGCTGACGCTCAGAATGACTTAGAATCTCCTATCCTCAACATGGATCATTTTCATCCGGTAGGGTCGCGACGCGCCGCCGGGGTAATTATTCTGAACGCGTTCATCGAAATGGATAGATAATGTCTGCTCAGCTTCTGCGAACCAAGCTTTACGCTCCACCTCCTCACCCCAAACTTGTTCCCCGTCCCCAGTTGGTTCAGCGGCTGGGAAAAGGGAGAAGTCTTGGCCATCGACTAATCCTGGTTTCTGCACCCGCCGGGTTTGGCAAGACCAGCCTGCTGAGCGGATGGGCCAGTCAGGCCCAGGGGGAAACGGCCTGGCTGTCACTGGACGAAGGTGACAGCGATCCAGTCCGCTTCTGGACTTACTTCATCGCTGCCATCCAGACTTTGCACGCTGACCTGGGGGAGATTTCGCTCCAAGCCCTTCAAACGGCCCAATCTCCCTCTCAATCTGTTCTTACGGCCTTGCTCAATGAAGTAGAGGCCCTCCCTAGCGGGGTCGCCATCGTCCTGGACGACTACCATGTCATCACCAGCGAGATAATCCACCAGGGGATTACTTTTCTTTTAGAGCACCTCCCTCAACAAATGCAGTTGGTGCTTTCCACCCGAGCCGATCCGCCCCTCTCCGTTGCCCGGTTCCGCGCTCGTGGCCAACTGACCGAAATACGCGCCGCCGATCTGCGTTTTACGCCTGAGGAGACCTCAGCTTTTCTCAACACCGTCATGGGCTTAGATCTGCGGCCGGAAGACGTGATAGCCCTGGAAGCGCGCACAGAGGGCTGGATTGTGGGTCTGCAACTGGCCGCCCTTTCTCTGCAGAATCGCACCGATATGCGCGAGTTCATCGACGCCTTCACCGGTAGCCATCATTATGTTCTAGAGTATCTGACCGAGGAAGTCTTGAACGGCCAACCTGAGGCCGTCCAGAGTTTCCTCTTGCAGACATCCATTTTGGAGGGGTTGTGCGCCTCCCTGTGCAACGCAATCACCGGGAATAGCGATGGCGGGGCCATGCTGCAGCGTCTGCAGCGTGGCAACCTATTCATCACTCCGCTGGACGATGAGCACCACTGGTATCGTTATCACCACCTGTTCGCTGATTTGCTGCGGAATCGCCTGAACCAGGCGTTGCCTTTTGAACAAGTCTTCGAGCTGCACCACCGGGCCAGCCGGTGGCACGAACAGAATGGGTCGATAGACGAGGCTGTAAAACACGCTTTGGAAGCCAGAGATTTCGAACGGGCTGCGCTGATCGCGGAAAAGGTGGCCAAAGCAACAATGTTGAACGGCCGGGTGACCACACTCCTGCGCTGGATTGATTCGCTGCCTGAAGCGCTGTTGCAGGCTCGCCCACGCCTCCGTCTCTATCACGGTTGGGCGCAGTTTCTCTGCGGAAAGACCGAACTTGCCGAACGAGCTCTGCAAGATTCCAAGAATTCACTCGAGGCCCTGCCCCGGTCCCCCGATAACGATGCTCTCCGGGGTGAACTGGCCACATTGCTGGCCAGAGGCGCTTCACTATCGGGAGACACAGCCACTGCCATCCAGGAATCTCAAGAGGCTCTAGCCTACCTGCCCAAGGATGATTTGATATCTCGCGCCAGAGTCACTTGTGCCCTAGGCATAGCCCACTCGCTCGATGGCGATCAGGACAAGGCCACCCAGGCCCTCAATAGAGTCGTGGAGCTAAGTCTCGCGACCGGCAGCACCTTCCTGGCAGCGCACGCCACCGGGATTCTGGCGACAGGACTATTCCATTATGGTCAATTGCGCAAGGCAGCCCAATACTTTCAGCAGGTGGTGGATTTGGGCGCCAAGCAAGAAGGGACGCCATTCTTTCCGGCAGCGGCGGGCTACATCGGGCTGGCCGATATCTCATTAGAACGGAATGACCTGGAGACGGCGGCGCGCTATCTGGACAAGGGGATTGACCTGAGCCAAAAGGGTGGTCTCGCGGGCGATTTGTTCAACGGGTACATTACCAGAGCGCGTCTTTGGCAGGCCCTTGGAGATTCAGAAGGAGCTATTGAGGCTCTTGGGCACGCGGAGCAGATTCTTCCCTTTGGAAATTCCTTTCCTTCAACCTTCCAACTCAGCATAGAGCAAACACGGTTAAGATTGTCTCTGGGTGATGTGGAGGAGGCCGCCCGCTGGGCTCGCCGCCTGCAGGTGCCTGGTAGACAAGTCCCAATCGTTCTGCACGAGGTTAAGCAAATAGCCCTGGCGCGGCTGTTTCTCGCCCAAGGCAAAATGGAGGACGCCCTGCTACTGTTAGATCGACTTCTACCCCCAGCCGAAGCGGCCCACCGATTTGCCCGGGTCATTGAAATCTACTTGCTCGAAGCGATGGCGTTACAGGCTCAAGGCAACTCCACCGCGGCCCTCCGACCTCTTCAACGGTCTCTGTCGCTGGCCGAACCGGAAGGTTACATACGCATCTTCGTTGACGAGGGCCGACCGATGGCAGGGTTACTGTTGCAAGTTAACAAGTTAGAGGTTGGAAGTTCGATAAGTGGTTACGCAAATAAATTGCTCGGAGCGTTTTCGGCAGCAGGCTCAGAGGTGAGTGTTGAAAGCGCGCCGGCCCGGAACAACTTGCCGCCTTCAACCTTCAAGCCACAACCCCTCGCCGAGCCGCTAAGCGAACGCGAGCTCGAAATACTGCGGCTGGTTTCTGAAGGTTGCTCCAACCAGGAAATTGCCGACAAGCTCGTGGTCACTCTGCATACTGTCAAGAAGCACGCCAGCAATATCTTTGGCAAGCTTGGCGTGAATAGCCGTACCCAAGCCATCGCCCAGGCCCGACAAATGGGGTTGGTTTAGCCCACCGTCGGGCCTTTATTTCCCTTGTTCCTTATCTTGGAGGTATTCCGTCAAAGAGCACCAAAGAAAGGCTCCGCCGGTAGTCGTTCAGATTAATTGCCAGGAGATCCT
>JAMDCE010000465.1 GCA_023489135.1 Chloroflexota bacterium | reverse complement strand
AAGCGTCGGCGCAGCCGACGCTTTCTTCTCATCCTTTGTCATTTAGTAAGCTGTAGGAGTGAAGTTATCCCCGATCGGAAGAGCAGCAGGCAGAGTGGGGGACAGGCCGACGCACTACATCTTCGGGAAATGACAGTAGCGTGGGCCTCCGACGTGCCCCCATTCCTTGACATGGCACCTGCAAACGCATAAACTACCGCGAAAGAGGAGGCTAGGCTTCTCTAAGTCGGCTCAGTGACGGGTCTGCGTTCACGTAAGGAGGCGCTGGATGAGAGTCGGACTCATCGGGATCGGGAACATGGGAAGACCCATGGCTCTGAATCTCCTTCGCCAGGGATTTCAACTCACCGTTTACAACCGCAGCAAGCCTCGTATGGCCGAAGTGCTGCAGGCCGGCGCACGAGAGGCCGCCTCACCCAAAGACGTTGCAAAGAACTCGGACTTCGTGCTGACGTCTCTACCGTTGCCGGCGACAGTGGAGGAGGTGGTGCTAGGCGACGAAGGCTCTCTCGCGGGGTCAAAACCTGGGGACATATTCATCGATCTCAGCACGGTCGATCCAGAGACAAGCAAACGGGTTGCCAGCGCCGTGGCAAAGAAGGGTGTCCATTATCTCGATGCTCCCGTCACTGGAGGCACCACAGGAGCCGCAGCGGCGACCCTTACCATAATGGCTGGTGGAGAGAAAGAAGCTTTCGAGCTAAGCCTGCCCGTGCTGGAGGCTCTGGGAAAGAGCATTTTTCACGTTGGGCCGGTTGGCAGTGGGAGTATTGTGAAGTTGGTAAACCAAATGCTGGTGGGCGTGACCAACGGGATTGTCGCTGAGGCAATGGTCCTGGGAACAAAGGCAGGGGTAGAGCCGCGGCTGATGTACGAGGTTCTCAGCACCGGTTTCGCTGGCAGCGCCATTTTGAACCGGGCTGTACCCAACTTCATGCTCAGGGGAAACTTCGAGCCCGGCTTCGCCATTGATCTTTTGTACAAGGACCTGCAGCTTGCCAGTCAGCTTGGCAAGGAATTGACGGTGCGGCTTCTCCTCACCAATCTGGCGCAGCAGGTCTTTGAAGAGGCCCGCGCCCAGGGCCTGGGGGCTAAAGATATGTCGGCGGCCGTACTGCCTTTGGAAAGACTCAGCGCGGTCGAGGTAAGGGCGCCGGAGAAGACTTCGTAGGTATCCGCTTGATTCGGCTTGCCGATTTGCGGTCTGGTGCCGAAGGTGGATTCGCCGCATCGTAACCTGGATTGCGCCGGCCGTCTGGCCTTGTCCCGCCGTCATCACCGTTCACGATCTCTGTTTTCGTTTCTTTCCCATTTGTTTCTCTGTGCGCCGCCGGCTGGTCCTGCCGCTCCTGCTTCATTTCTGGGATAATGTCATAGACTAACAGGGGAAGTTTTCTGCTAATTGAAGGGAACTAACGACGCAACATGTACAGAGGGCTGAGCATTTCAGTAGTCATACCTTGCTTCAATGAGGAACACGGGATCAAGCACGTCATCGAAAATATGCCTTCATATGTGGACGAGATAGTCGTCGTCAACAACAACTCGACAGACGACACCGAGAAGGTAGCCCACGCCCTGGGAGCGACGGTGATTTTCGAAGGGAAGAAGGGATACGGAAACGCCTACAAAGCTGGCCTACCCAGAGCCAAAGGGGACATCATTGCCACAGCGGACGGAGACGGGACCTATCCCACGGGAGCGATCGCTCCGGCCATAGACTACCTACTGGCAAGAAATCTGGACTTCATTTCGGCCAGTCGATTTCCTCTGAAGAATCCGCAGGCTATGTCGCAGAGGAACTACTTGGGAAATATGATCTTAACCTGGGTGATGCGCATTTTGTTCTTCACCGGGATCTGCGATTCACAATCCGGGATGTGGATATTTCGTCGCGCCTGTCTCGAAAAGATGCAACTAGTTAGCCCTGGAATGCCTTTCTCAGAAGAGATCAAGATCGAGGCGGTCCAGCACCCTGGCATAAGATTCGGGGAGTTGCACATCGACTACCACGAACGCATCGGCGAAACCAAGCTGTTCACCTGGCGGGATGGCTTTGAGAACTTGACCTTTCTGGCTAAGCGGCGCCTCCATCGCACGACCAAGAAATCGTTGCTCCCGACGGCACCAGAAAGCTCAAGTTAGAGCGACTTCTTCATGCCGCCGCGCGCCCGTCCTTTCCCTCCTGAGACGCCAGTTCCAGTTACTTTCTCAACTGCTGGAGATACTCCCGGCCTAACAGACCCAGGCTGACCTCGTAGGGAGTACCTTTGAATTCCGGATGATACTCGAATCTTGCCCGCTGGAAGTACTGGACGGTCCGGCCATTCTCCTGTGTCTCCTCCGAGATGGGGTAACCAAAGATATCGACACCCCCATTGGTCCGGAAGAAGCCCAGAAAGCCGTAACTGACCGAATGTCCGGTTTCGGAGAAATACTGCCGGTCGTCGGTGGAGCCGAAAGAGGCAATCATTGGCGTCTCGGGCTCGCCAGCGCGGAGCATGGATCCCAACGGTGAAAGCTGAACCTCGTAGCGTGTGCCTGCGTATTCAGGGCGGTACTCGAATCTGGCGCGTTCGAAGTATTGGACCGTGCGTCCGTCTTCGTCCACTTCCTCGGTAAGGGGGTACCCGAACTCCGACAATCCGCCGTTTTGATCGAAGTAACTCAGGAAGCCCGCCCTAACGGTGTGCGCCGTCGTCGGATAGTAACGCCATTCCACTCCATCGAGCGCGCTGGTGAGCGACGGATTCATCTCCCATAGATCTGTCGCCTGACCATTAGCTAAGAGCAGTGCGTCGAGAGCTAGACCTCCCTCTTGGATACTAGTCCGGTCTTTGAACCAGGCTGTCTGGTCCGTCTGTTGGGATGAAGAGATGATCTTGTCCACCAACCGCTGGGCGAGGGCCTTATCGGAGGTCAGGACAGCGCTCAACGCCGATCCATATAGGCCCGCGTTCTCGCCTCCCTCAGCAACGGTTCCATCGTGCCGGTAAGTCCTCCAAATCGCGCCCTGATTGGATTCCCATTGATTCTTGAAGAATGAGGAGACGTCGCCCGCCAACCAACTAAGGGGCTCACCCTTCCCGTACCAAGCGTAATCCAAGGCGAAATTCCAGAGTGATTCTCCGGCCTCGGCTCCAAAAGACGTGTCTGATGCTGGCAGTGCCGCCCCGTTGTTATCCACGAAAACTTGGCTCGGCGGAAGACCGGCGGTGGTGGCCAGGGCCCCGGTCCGGGCCGTAGCCTGACTCAGCAGGTTATCGGTGGTGTAGAGAAGAGTGAACCACCTGGAATCCTGGCTGATCTGAGCGAAGATACGGTAGTAAGCCGGGTGAAGACCGGACAACCTCACCGGTCGCGGCGTGATGGACCAAGCGTCGGAGTTGTCGGCAAGATAAGTCTCACCATTGAGGAAGAAGGCGTCCTTGTCCAGCAGGTCGTGGACCACCCCTTTGGCTGCGGCCAGGTAGCGAAGCTCTCCCCAGCGCTTATAGGCAAAGACATACGATATGGCCATCGTCTCGTCCGCTCCGGTGCTGTTGGTCCAGTCATCCACCGTAGGGAGCGCCAGGAAGCGATCTAGACAAATTGGCCTCTGTCCAGCTAGCGACTTTGTCGAAAGTGGGCTTATCGTTTAGCCAAACCGCTCGGCGCAGCGTCTCCGCCTGCCCGGCAGACGAAACCCCCTCATTTTGATCGACGACTCTTCCATCGTCTTTGATGAAAGCGGCCTTGTACCCGCTCCACAGGTTGGCCAGGTTCGTGGTCGTGGTGGGGTTCTCACCAAGGCCCAGGTAGAGCGGGGGAGAGGTCAGCTTCAGCTTGGCAAAACCATAGTCCAGCAAGCTTCTCGCGTTGTGCCACAGGTCAGGTGTGTTGAGCACCACGGCAATGATCCGCCGGCCGTCGCGTACGGCCGATAGCACCTGGCAAAGCCCCGCCTCCTCAGTCCAGCCGGGCTTGATCCCATCCGCGCCAGCATACCACAGCGGGATAGGATTAAGGATCTGCAACGCGTGGCGCTGGTTGGTGGACCGCTCCGGGCTAATGTACCTGTCGGTGGAAACATTACGCACCAGCGTTGGGTTGCGCATTGCCTCTCTGGCAAGAATGGCCAACTCCCGCGCCGTGGTGTGATGCTCGGGGTTGGGGAGACCGTGAGGAGTGGCGAAATGGGTATTCCTCATTCCCAGCTCTGCGGCTCGCTCGTTCATAAGATTGACGAACGCCTGCTCGCTCCCGCCGATATACTCGGCGATGGCGACCGCCGCGTCGTTGCCTGAAGGGAGCATCAGCCCGTACAGCAGCTCTTCCAGGCTCAGGGTCTCGCCGGCCTGGAGGTACATGGTAGATTCTCCCACGGTAGCCGCGGCCTCACTGGCAGTGATGCGAGCATCGAGCGTACCTCGCTCTACGGCAAGGAGGGCGGTCATGATCTTAGTGGTGCTGGCGTTCGTCAATCTTATGAACGAA
>JAMDCE010000509.1 GCA_023489135.1 Chloroflexota bacterium | reverse complement strand
CCCGTCGAAAATCCGTTCCACCAGAATGGTGGCTAGCGTGGCGCTCTTGCTTATCTGCTCTCGCTCACCCAGCACGTAGGCGCGCACCAACTCTCCCATGCGGACGGGAAGAATGTCGTTGGCCATGTAGCCGATCACCACCACGGGGAAAAGGCGCCGGGCCGGCCGGTCCGCTACCGGGCTGAGCAAATAGCGCCAGCGCATCGCCCGTATCCAGATGCCGGCAAAGTAGGCCGCCAGCGCCGGCAGAACGTAGACGTAGTTGGCTTTCCGAATGGCCCGCCCGATCTGTCCAAAATCCTGCCCTCGAAAGGCCAGGTATAGAAAGACGCAGCTAACCGCCAACCCCAACCAGAACTTCCACCGCTTCATCACGAAGTTCTCTCTCACCTTTGCCTGACCAGTCTAGAAAAGAGCCTGTCTCTTACAAGTTAGTATACACGAGCTCTAGCCGCCTTTGCCACGGAATAGGCGTCAGCTTTCAGCTTGCCACCAGATTACAGAAGGCTGACGGCGGATAGCTGATCGCTCGTCGCTACCCACTCATTTTCACCACAGCGTGACGGGCTGTGTCCACGACGAAGATTCCACCGCTCGGGTCCACCACCAGTCCAGTGGGCGCAACGAGGGGCGCATTCTCCTCGGGCGCCAGGATCCCCACCAGCATGCCCTTGCTGTCAAAACGAAAAACCCGGCGATTGGGGGGGTCGGAAACGAGAATGAGACCGGATGGCTCGACCGCAATGTACGGCTCGTCATAGGACGTCTGCTGCCAGCCGTCCACCGACCACTCACCCAGGTACTGCCCCATCTTGTCGAACTTCTCGACGCGCTTGTTCCTCATGTCGGCCACGTAAACCGTGTCGTTGGCGTCGAGGGCGATTCCGATCGGTTCATTGAGTTCTCCCGAGCCACGGCCGCCCACACCCCACTGGCGCAGCACGCGTCCCTGGCTGTCGAAAACGATCACCCTCTTGTTACCGGTGTCAGTAACGTACAAATTGCCGTCTTTGTCAAAGGCCAACCCTCTTGGCCCAAAAAAGCCCGTCGGATGAGCCCGGTTTTCCGCCTCCAGGCCTTTGGTGTTAAAGAAGCTACCCCATTTGACCAGAAGCTGACCCGACGAATCAAATTTCTGAATGCGGTGGTTCCACGTGTCCGCAACGTAGACGTTTCCTTGCTTGTCCACGGCGATGCCAACGGGTCCTCCACCTTGAATCTGGCCGAACTGGCCGTCGCCAGCTCCAAACGAGCCCCATTTGCCTATGAAGGTACCAGAAGAGTCAAACTTCTGCACCCGTCCGTTGCCGGTATCTATGACGTAAAAATCGCCATTCGGTCCCGTGGCAAGGCCTCGTGGCTGGTTGAACTGCCCATCGGCCTTCCCGCCTGGGGCCGCTTCGAACAATCCGTATACTTTCCCAGACTCCGCACTCACGGCCGGACCTCCCAGGTTGGCCTTGTCGGCTATGTCCTTCCGGACCAGGAGCGAGAAATCCTTCGGGACCGGAGGCTGAGAAGCCTCGCGATAGATTAGGTAGCGCACGACCTGCCCGACCTCTTGACCCATGTCAAATCCCGCCTCGCGGCCAAAACCGAAGATCCCGCCAGAGGGCCGCCAGGTGAGCCGATAGCCCTGGCTGACGTAATCACCCTGCACGAGACCATTAAGTCTGCCTTCGTTCTGCTTGGCCACGATTATTACCGACGCCCCACTAGCGCGGCCCGGGTTGTCGCCGCTGAAAAGCTTCGCCGCGGTGAAGTCGCGCAGGTACCACTCCAATGGCCAGCGAACGTTCTCGTCAATGGCGATGTCCAAGCCCTTTCCGCCGGTGATATCCTCGCTGGATCGCTGGAAAGCAGTCAGGTCGCGGGAGAGGCGTTCCAGCCGGCCCACTAGCCGCGGCACCTCATCTGACGTCCGTCCCAGGGCCAGTGGCTCCACGCCCTGCAGGGACGGATTGAAGCTCACGCCCCAGGCCGTGTGGATGCTGTAAGCCATCAGTATGGCTAGGAGGGTCAGGCCGGCGATCTGCCAGGACCTTCTTTCGCCAAGCAGCATAACAAAGCGCACCGCCACCGCCAGCACAACCAACACCAGAACAGCCAGGGCGATCCCCTGCGCAATCTGACGGGCCGATTCCACCGGGGTCCCCGACTTCTCTCCCATCAGGCCCAGAAAGGCGACAATTGAGGCGAGAACAAGCAGGAAGACAAAGGCCAGGTAGAAGGCCCGCCGGTCCCACAACTCTCGCCATTCCACCTGTTTGAGGAACGATCCCACGAACATTCCTGCCAGCAAGGCCAGCGGAAGTGCTATCTGCAGCAAGAATTCCGGCCGGCGCGCTGGTAAGACGGTGTAAAAGACGAGCGCGACACCCACCCAGAACGACAGAAACCAGATCGAAAACGACTCTGAAAGGTGCCAGTTGCCTTCCCCGCCGTCGGAAGGCTCTAACGTTATTCGCCGCCTGACGCCAGAGCGCTCCTCTGCTGGCTGGCGGCCCAAAAGCCACCAGTAGATCAAGCCTACTGTTCCGAATACCACCAGAACTGGTTCATAGAGAGGAAGGGCCACCAGGTAGAAATACCACGACAAAGGCGCGGCGATGCTCTCACCGGGGGCCGGGTAGCCCGGGGATCCGACGCTGGCGCCCAGGTGACCTAGTGAAGTCAGAAAAGTTGTTTGGAGGAGAATTGCCCCAGCCGCTAGGATAAGCAGGCCAACGCCGAACATCCCCGGACGCGTCACCAGGCTTTTCAGCGCGCCCGCGACCTGCCGCGCCTCTTCATTGTTCCTCAAGGCCGTCCGTCCAAGAACAGCTGTGAGGGCGATAAACGCGATGAAAACGCCTACGGTGAGGTAACCGGTGGGCGAGGCTGCCAGGCTAAGCGCCACCAGCGCGGTGATCGCGTAAAAGCTCGACGCTCTCCTCCCTTCGATAAACCGGAAGACGAAGAGCATTAGCAGGAGCGCTAGAACGGCTACGTATATGTCGCCCCGCAATAGCCGCGATAGGTAGAGGAAGGTTGGCGAAAAGGCCAACAGCACGGCCACGACAACTGCGTTCACTCGGCCTAGATAGGAGCGAAGGAAATAGACAACGCCCAGCATTCCCGCTCCCAGCAAAGCCGAGGCCGCCCTGGCTGAACCGTCAGAGACGCCAGACAGAAAGTAGAAAAGGGTGGTTACTTGCACTGGCAAAGCCCCCTGGAGCGGAACATCGGGGGAGAAACCTGCGCCGCGGTACAGATCCCACGCTAGCCTGGCCTGTTGAGCTTCTTCCGGCAGCAGGGCCTGGGACCCCAAGCTGAAGAACCGGATGAAGAGCGCCACCAGGATAAGGCTGGCGTAAAGCGCTATCTCCCAGTTGACTGTCGAGAGGTCCAGGGTGACATCCAAAAGTGAATCGCCGGTCCTGGTTGCATGCGTATCTGCCAATTCAATCCCCGCCTTTTGATGCTTTCTTCACTAACCGGATAGGGAAACAGACCATGCCGCGAGCGATAACCTCTGCGCGGCCCGCGTTCCTTGCCGACTCAATCTCCACCAACTCCTAATCCCAGACGGAGCGGTACTGCTTAATTATGTCCTTCCGGACGTAGACCACAAAATCCGTGGAACCCAATGGAGCGTAGGGTTCACGGTAGATCAAGTAGCGCCATAGCTTGGCCTGCTCTTTGGGATCCCTCAAAGTGCTGATCGTTCCCAATCCGGCGCTCACCTGTTCGCCAACATGCCGGCCGAGACCGGCAATTCCTCCTAGCAACCTATCTTCCCAAATGGCCAGGGGTTGCCAGCCCGCATAGTCTTTTGGTGGCTCGACGCGGCTCTGGTCGGGAACGAAAGCGCGGTAGGTCTCCTCTGGAAACCACCATCTCAAGACATAGGGTTGGCGTTCGTAGTCCTGCAGGTTGGGCTCGGTCTCGGCGCTGTTGCCCAGGCCGACCAGAACTACCGGCACATCGGCCGACGGCGGAGCCGTAGGTCCGGAGGGCTGGTAGATTCTGTTGCGATAATCTCTCAGGTACCATTCGAACGGCCAGGAAGTCTCGCTGTCGTACATGACCTTCATGTCCTTGCCGCCGGTGAGGTCCAGCGAAAGCTCATCGATCTCGTGCATCACCCGTTCCACGTCGGGAGAGGTCTGCACGTAGACGGCCATCTCCACGGGGGTGGCGCCGTTATAGTAAGCCAGATTGAAGGCGCTGTGGATCTGGTAGAGAACAAAGACGGCCGAGAGCACCAGAATCCCGGCACTCGCACCCCTTGCTAAACCGCCGCGGGACAGAACTCTCGCTATCACCCTCTGCGACGCTCTGCCGGCTTTGTCCTTCGCCGCGCGTATCGACCTTTCCAGAGATTCGATAATCCGCCCGATCATCAAAGCCGCGAGCAAGATCAAAGGCTGAGCCAGGTGGAGCATCAGCCAGGGCATTTTCTCGCCCGCCCACGAATAGATCACCAAAGCGCCCAGGTGACCTAGTGAAGT
>JAMDCE010000329.1 GCA_023489135.1 Chloroflexota bacterium | reverse complement strand
GCCTCCGACGCACCGGTGCAAGGAAGGATGGATCTGTAGATGGGGGAACTGGCAAGAGAGCGGCACTCGAACTGGGCCAACGCTGCAGCCTGGGTCGGTGTTCTGGTTCCGGTCATTCTTGCGCTCGCGCTGACCGCGCTGCTCTATGGCGTATCCGTGTCGTACGGGTTCATGTACGATGATCCTTTTGACCTGCCTCGATCTTCAGATCGGTCCTATCTGGACATCTTCACCAGTGCCGGACAATCGTCCTATTACCGCCCGCTCATATTAGCATTGTGGAAGACTCTGTACGGGCTCCTGGGGGGAAATAATGCTCCCGTGCTGCACGCGCTGGTTCTGATTGCGCACGCCACGAACGGGTATCTGGTATACCTGTTGGGCAAAAGGCTGGGCGGATGGACTACCGGATTGATGGCATCTGGCATCTTTATCACTTTTCCCTTCAGCTATCAGGCAGTCGCCTACGTCAATACGTTCTTTCACCCACTGGTCACAACCTTTGTTCTAATCGCGGTATTGTTCTACTACGAATGGCGAGTCAACGGGTCAAGACTGTACTTGACCTTTGCCCTGGTTTCGACTGTTCTGGCGCTCTTGACCCACGAATACGGGGTCTCGCTCGGCCCGCTAATAGTCGCACTCGAAGCCCTACTGCTTCTTGGCAAGAGAGCCCGTGCTCGGCCATTAGCCCCCCTTCTGTTCCTGGGAATCGCCGTCGGCTTCTTCTGCATATGGCTGGTCATCCCCAGGGATTCGTACCACTGGCAATTCGACTGGGAGTCCATCCTGCAAAATTCTGAGTTCTTCTTCCAGGGACTGGTTTACCCCGCGATTATTCGACTGGACGGATGGCCTGATCCTTCCAGCACGCCGAACGACATCCTGCTTGCCATATTCGGGCTGCCGACCTTGGCTCTGTTGGTTCTCCTCGGCGCGTACTCGCGCCGGTTGCGAATTCTGGGGTACGCATTTGTCTGGTTCGCTGCCGCCGTTACGCCAGCCCTGCTTTCGCTGCCTTATTCCTACGTCATCTCCGGCCAGCGCCTTCTGTATCTCGCCTCGGTCGGGATTTCGCTCGCCTGGGGGAGTGTTCTAGCCGCCCCGCTGGGAACCAGGGACGCCAGGGCAAGGTGGGTTGGGGGATTTATTGGGGGCATAGTTGCTGTCATTATCCTGATCCAGGGTGGAGGATTTGCCCTTGGCCGTCAGGTACTCTTCAAGCAAGGCGCCGGGGTGATGCGGAGATTCTATTCTAGTGCTACGGATGCGGATAGACCAGGCCGGATCTACGTCAACTTTCCCTCCTGGCTCGCTTTCAAGCGAAATGAGTTTCTCTTTGGCCATACTGGCGTCACAATGGTTCCAGACTACATTGGCCTTGGGCGAGTGCTGTATATCCACAACGGAGAGCAGCCAGGGATCGAATCCGCCTACTATGGCCCGGTGGCGCAACAATGGGTCCACTGGGCGGGTCCGCACGGAGCGGAAAAGAGTCCGAGCGAGATTCAGGGAATCGTCCGCAACGGCGGAGCGGTCTACGTCACCACCTTTCTGGCCGACGGGCTTGACCTCGAATACGTCGGCAACGTGACCAGGGACTGCTCGACGTGTAGTGGCCTACCATACACCGCCGATCTCGGGGGCTGGATGAGAATGCTGTCAGCCAAGGTGGAACTGGAAAAAGGCGCCGCGAAAGTCACTTTGCGTTGGCTCTCGTTGGTCAAGCCGGCAAAGGACCTGACCGTCTTCGTGCACGTGTACGACCAGAATACGAAGACTGTGGCTCAAAGGGATGGATATGCCGTGGGCAGGGCGCTGCCGCTCAACGCGTGGGAGCCAGGCGACTTAATCGAAGATGTGCGCTACATACCCTTGCCGGCTGATCTGCGGCCGGGCAGCTATCGTGTCGTCGTTGGCGTGTACGATAGGGAGAATGTGCAGCGGATTCCAGCCACCAATTCCAGTGGGAAGAGACTCCAGGACGATGGCGTGCACGTGGGAGACTTAGCGTACACCCCATAGCATATCACTTTGATGACGATGCCCCCGCCAAATGAAACACAATGTAGACAATTCATATCGAATACGCTACAATATCGAGGGTTCTCCCTATCATCGGCTGCGATTGGTTTACTCTCAGCTACTACTGCTATTACTTGGGCAAGGAGAATAGCGTATGCCGTCTGATCATAGCAAAGGCGCTGTGGGTGCGGTAATGGTGGTGGGAGGTGGAATTGCCGGCATGCAAGCCTCCCTCGATCTGGCAAGCAGCGGCATTAAGGTCTATCTGGTTGAAAGCTCACCAGCCATTGGCGGGAAGATGGTTCAACTCGACAAGACCTTTCCCACCAACGACTGCGCCACCTGCATTGTATCCCCAAAACTCGTTGACGTAGCGCGAAATCCCAACATACAACTATTGACATACTCCGATGTCCTGTCGGTAACCGGCGAGGTCGGGAACTTCCACGTCAGTGTCAAGGAGAAAGCTCGCTACGTCGATAGAACCAAATGCACTGGCTGCGGTGACTGCACTCGAGCGTGTCTTTGGAAGAATCGGGTTCCTTCCGAGTTCGATGCCGGAATGTCCAAGAGATCCGCCGCCTACATACCTTTCGCTCAAGCTGTGCCCCTTTGCGCAACAATCGATTCGAACTCCTGCCTTATGGTGACCAGGGGCAAATGCGCCGCTCCCTGCCAGAAGGGATGCCTGGCTAAGGCCATCGACTTCACTCAGAAAGACAAGATGATCGAGTTCGATGTGGGCGCGGTGATCGTCGCTCCCGGATACCAGGTGTACGATGCCAGGGAATCAGAAGAGCTTGGCTTTGGAAGGTACGCGAACGTCCTTACCAGCCTTCAGTTCGAGCGGTTGATCAGCGCGTCGGGACCAACACGGGGAGCCGTGTTGCGCCCCTCGGATCAACAGGAGCCTCACAAGATCGCTTTCCTTCAGTGCGTGGGCTCCCGAGATCAGAAACACGACTACTGTTCCTCGGTGTGCTGCATGTACTCTACCAAAGAGGCCATCCTGGCCAAGGAGCACGCCCCCCATTCCGAGATAAACATCTTCATGATGGATATTCGGGCTTTTGGCAAGGGCTTTGATGCCTACTACGAGCGTGCTCGGGATGAATACGGCATCAAGTACACGCGCTGCCGCCCGTCAAATATCAAAGAGATTCCCTCCTCCAAGAACCTGCTCATCCGCTACCAGGCCGAAGATGGTCGGATGGTAGAGGAGGAGTTCGATATGGTGGTTCTCGCCGTAGGTATGGAACCGGCGAAGGGAACGAGGGAGCTTGCCGAAAGGCTCGGCATTCAGTTGAATGCCAACGGCTTCTGCCATACCACCAAGTTTGCCGCTCTGCAGACCAACCGGCCGGGTATCTTCGCCTGCGGGCCATTCGTCGAGCCTATGGATATCCCTGATAGCGTTATGATGTCCAGCGGTGCGGCGGCGAAGGCGCTGGAGGTCGTATCTCCTTCGCGAAACACCCTGGTCAGCGAGAAGGAGTACGAACCGGAAATCGACCTGACCGGTGAACCGCGGATTGGCGTGTTCATCTGCCACTGTGGAACCAACATAGCGGGAGTAGTCGACGTCAAAGCGGTGGCCGAATACGCCAGCACCTTACCCAACGTGGTCAGAGCCGAAACCACCCTCTACACCTGCGCGCAAGACAGCATCCAGGCACTCAAGCTAAAGATCAAGGAGTGGGGCTTGAACCGGCTGATCGTCGCGGCGTGTACGCCGCGCACCCACGAGCCGCTGTTCCAGGATACTCTGCGCGAGGTAGGGGTCAATCCTTTCCTCTTCGAAATGGCCAACATAAGGGACCAGTGCTCCTGGGTGCACTCGAAGGAACCAGAGAAGGCCACACAGAAGGCAAAGGACCTGGTGCGGATGGCCGTTGCCCGGTCCAGAACGTTGGAGCCTCTCTACAAGTTCTCCCTGGGGATCAATAATAGGGCTCTGGTGATAGGCGCCGGAGTTGCGGGAATGAACGCGGCTTTATCGTTGGCGCGCCAGGGCTTTCACGTGTACCTCGTCGAACGCGAAAACGACCTTGGCGGTAACCTGCGCAACCTGCGCTTCACCACCACCGGCGATGATCCGCAAGCCTATCTCAAGCGATTGATCGAGGATGTCCGCAGCAATCCCCTCATCGACGTACACACCCAGACGACGGTCACCGCGCTGACCGGCTTTGTGGGCAACTACGTCAGCACCCTGACGAGTCTCGGCCAGGACTTCCAGCTCAAGGTGGGCGTGGTCACCGTCGCCACCGGTGGACGCGAGTATCGCGGCGACGAATACCTCTACGGCCAGGAACCCCGAGTGGTAACTCAGCAGGAGATCGAGAACAAGCTGGCGGACAACCCGGATGAGGTGACCAAGGCCCGCAACGTCGTCATGATTCAATGCGTGGGACCGGCAGCCAAGACCGGAGGCTACTGCAGCCGCATCTGCTGCACGACGTCCCTGAAGAACGCCATCAAGATA
>JAMDCE010000269.1 GCA_023489135.1 Chloroflexota bacterium | reverse complement strand
GTTACCCAAGAACTCTGATACCCTGTAATCCGCTAGGACCACGCCGACTTGCGCCAGTTCGGCTCGCAGACTGTCACTTATCTCAAAGGCCTTGCCGTTGGAACAGAGGGTCACATCTCGGGTGAAAGGGAGCAGTTCAAGCGTCTCCTTAGCGGCAAAATTGCCGTCCCCGATCACCACCACTCTCTTTCCCCGGTAGAAGAAGGCATCGCAAGTGACGCAGTATGAGACGCCCCTCCCCGTAAGTTCAGTCTCGTTCTTGATGCCACTGGACTTCGAGCTCGTCCCTGTGGCCAGCACGATGGAGGCGCTCTCGAATCTCTCCCCTGTGGCGAGTTCGACCGCAAACGGTTCCTCGGGCTTGATACTTACGACTTCGCCGAGAACTACCTCGGCTCCAAATCTTTGCGCTTGCGCAAAACCGAGTTCGATGAGGGTAGAACCCGAGATTCCGTCCGGAAACCCGAGATAATTGTCGATAGAGTGTGCCCTCGCCAACCTCGACGAGGCCGGATCGCCAATCATAAGTGTCTTCAGGCGGGCCCTGGCAATGTAAATACCGGCCGAGGACCCTGCCGCTCCTACTCCTATAACGATTACGTCGTACATATAGTTACTCCCTTCTCCCCAACGAGAAGATTCATCGCTACCGCATTTACATTCCAGACTGTGGCCGGATCGGAGCTAGTATAGCATTCTCTTCCAGACGCGTACAACCGCCGTTTTCTGTTGGCTCTTCGGCCTGAGAGCGGAAAAAAGCGATCCCACGGGGGGATTAGAATAGAACCACCGCAGGCGTGCCCTAACGTCCCGCAGGTTATATCCATTGTAAGGGCTGTTTCCTATGGCGTAACCTCCGGTAGTGCGGGGCAAACCTCGGGGAGGATTGTCAGATTCACGAACCTGCGCCGTCAAGGACGAAGACTTTTCTGTTTTCCCAGAAACGTGCTAGAATACCGTGGACTCTCCCCTGACTTTCTATTCAAGTCCTCTTTTCCCCATAGAAGTGTCTGGATCGAGGAGAAATGCGATGGACGAGGATCACTTCGACGCAAGCAAACTATTTGACCTAACCGGCCGCAAGGCCGTCGTTACCGGAGCCGCTTCTGGGCTGGGCAGGGTAATTGCTCGTGGGTTGGCCTCGTGTGGCGCCGACGTAGTGGCCGCTGATGCCAATTTCGAAGGTGCCGAAATGACTGCCCTGGAGATATCCAGGAGCGGGCGAAAGGCCATCCCGGTGCGGGTGGACGTAACCGTGGAGGACGAAGTTCAGCAGATGGTGCGGCAGACCATTGCCGAGTTTGGACGAATCGATATCTCCTTCAACATACCCGGGATGAATATCAGAAAACCCAGCTTGGAAATGACCGTTGCCGAGTTTCAAAAGATAGTAACGCTAAACCTTACCGGAGTGTTTATTTGCGCCAAGGCGGTAGGGGCCGTGATGGTGGAGCAGAGACAGGGCCGGATGGTAAACATGAGCTCGATCATGGGACACATCGCCGTGGCCAAACAAAGTGGCTACTCCTCGTCAAAAGGCGCGGTGAGCCAACTGACCAAGGTCCTCGCCATCGAATGGGCGCCTTATAACGTTACGGTAAACGCGCTATGCCCGGGCTACACTATGACTCCCCTCGTCCGCCAGATCATCGCCGATCAGGATTGGCTGGCCGATATCCAGCGCCGAACCCCTCTGGGTCGGCTGGCCGAGCCGGAAGAAATAGTCGGACCGGCGATTTTTCTCGTTTCTGATGCCGCCAGCTATGTCACCGGCACAACCCTGCTGGTAGACGGTGGCTGGACGGCCTGGTAAACCTGGAACGCTCGCTTCCCAGTTCATTGCTTTACGAGTGACCTGGTGCTATACTAGCGGCTCGTTCGGCAGGGATAGATACAAACGCCGTCATACCAAGGGAAGCAGGTGAACGACGACACCGACCGATACTCGTTGATCGATTTCAAGCAGTTCCGCATCGAAGAACCCTCGATTCCCTCCTTTCTATACGAGCAGAGGAGCCGCAGGCGAGGGAAACGACCATCTTCGTTCTGGACCAGGTTCTTCTCGACCAAACCTTCTGGTTCCAAGAGTGGTCAGCGCAAGGCCTCCTCCCCCAGGACCGCAGCACCAAAGGAGGAGCTTGACGCTCTTCGGCGGGTATCTCAACGTCGCCGGGCCAGGCCGGGCCAGCAGCGGAAGCCGGGGAATCAGAGACGTAGAAAGGGCGCATCGGGCGGGGGAATAATCCGAAAAGCTCTCGTCATCGCGGTGGTTCTTCTGATCTTCCTCGTATTGGCTGGAGCGGGATCGGCTTTTGCTGTATATACCTACTACTCTCGTGACTTGCCGCGTATCGACCGCCTTGGCGGAAACACCTTCGAGACGACCAAGATCTACGACCGGAAGGGCAACCTCCTATACGAGGTCTACGATGCCAAAGAGGGAAAGCGCACCTACGTCACCTTGCAGGAAATCTCCCCTTCTGTAATTGCCGCTACCATCGCCACCGAGGACGCGAACTTCTACAGCAATTCGGGTGTCGATCCCCGCGCCGTGCTCCGCGCCGCCTACATAGAACTCGCCGGAAAAGGAAGTTCTGGGGCTAGCACCATCACCCAGCAGTTGGTCCGCAATGTGGTCCTGACCAACGAGAAATATGAGAGAACCTTTTCCCGCAAGATTCGTGAAGCAATTCTGGCGATGGAGTTCTCGCGGACCTATAGCAAAGATAAGATCCTGGAGATGTACCTGAACGAGGTCTATTACGGCAACCAATCCTACGGGATCGACGCGGCCGCGCAGTCCTATTTTGGCAAGCTGGCCAAGGACCTGGATCTGGCGGAGAGCTCAATGCTGGCCGGTCTCCCGCAGGCTCCTACCACCTATGACCCCACCAAGAATCTGCCGGTTGCTAAAGAACGACAAAAGATTGTCTTGGGGCTTATGGTCAAACAGGGCTATATCACCGCCGAGCAGGCGGTCCAGGCTGAGGCGGAAGAACTTCGGTTCGTCGAGCAGACGACGGATATCAGAGCCCCTCATTTCGTGATGTACGTGAAAGAGGTGCTGGAGCAGAAGTATGGTCCGGAGGTGGTGAACCGGGGAGGGCTGAGCGTCTTCACGTCCATAGATTTGGATTTCCAGGCGGCCGCAGAGGAGATCGTGCGGGATCAGGTTGAGCAGTTGCAGGACTACAATGCGCACAACGGGGCACTGGTGGCGATGAAACCTGAGACCGGTGAAATCCTCGCGATGGTGGGAAGCGCTGACTATAACGACAAGGACATTGACGGACAGGTAAATATGGCTACCTGGGAACGGCAACCTGGAAGCGCCTTCAAACCCATCACGTTCCTCACCGCTTTCAAGAAAGGCTGGTCTCCGGCGACGGTGGTATCCGACGTGAAAACGGAGTTTTCCACGGGAGACGGATCGAAGCCATACGCACCCCAGAATTACGACCGAAAGTTTCACGGGCCGGTGAGCTTGAGAGTGGCGCTGGCCAACTCATTGAACATCCCCGCAGTGAAGGCTCTGCAGTACGCCGGATTGGAAGACACTGTCGACATGGCCCACGCCCTCGGAATCACTGGGCTGCAGAAAAGCCTCGATAATTACGGTCTCTCCCTCACCCTGGGTGGAGGAGAGGTGAAACTCCTGGATCTGACGACGGCGTATGGCACCGTGGCCAACGAAGGACGGTTTACAGGGCCGGTGAGCATCCTGAAAGTTGTGGATAAAGACGGCAGGGTAATTGACGAGTATAACCCTGAGGGCAAAGGGGGAGAAGAAGTGGTGAGCCCCCAGTTGGCCTACTTAGTCACCAACGTTCTTTCTGACAATAAGGCGCGGGAGATGATGTTCGGACCGGACAACCCCCTCAAGCTCGACAGGCCGGCCGCGGTGAAGACTGGTACGACCGAGGACTGGAAGGATAACTTGACGGTGGGGTACACACCCAGTCTGGTAGTGGGCGTGTGGGTAGGAAATAGCAACAACGAGGAAATGGAACACATCTCGGGCATCACCGGCGCCGCCCCGATTTGGCACGACTTTATGGAGAGAGTATACGGCGACAGCAACCTAGCCGCCGAGCTCAAAGGGACAGATGGCCAGGATCTGCCGGCCGAGTTCACGCAACCCGATGGCTTCGTGCAAGCCAACGTCTGCCCGGATTCGGGCTTGCTTCCGTCGCCTAACTGTCCTCGAGTGGTCAAAGAGATTTTTCTTAAGGGCACCGTGCCGAGCAAGCAGTGTGACTGGCACAAGACCTTCAAGATCTGTAAGGAGTCCGGGAAGCTGGCGACCGAGTTCTGTCCCAAGGATCAGGTAGAGGATAGAGTCTATGAGGTTCTGCCCCAGGAATACGACGGCTGGCAGAGCGCCGATAAACGGCCTCCCACGGAGAAGTGTGACCTGCACAAGGCTCCTGGCACCACCCCCATTACCGATACCACGAAGCTGACGCCTGTGCCCGCGGCCGATTTTCCGGGCCTCTGGCTGATTATCACC
>JAMDCE010000350.1:3537-4516 GCA_023489135.1 Chloroflexota bacterium | reverse complement strand
CCGCGAGCGCGACGACTTTGGGGTGTATGCCGTGGGTGAGAGCCGCCCTCGCCGTGATCGATCCCAAGTTAGTGTTCAGCTTAACCATGTCTCCGCGCTTTATCCCCCGATAGTCGCCCATCAGACGTTGGGCTCGGATGAGTTTATAATGGTAGTGGTCAAGCAGAATGTGCAGAGCCTATCCAGGACGGCTAACTGCAAATGGCTTTCTGAGATCGCTCACGAGGATCCATTGTGGATAAACCGCGAAGTGGCAGACCAACGGGGGATAAAGCGCGGGGACATGGTTAAGCTGAACACCAACTTGGGATCGATCACGGCGAGGGCGGCTCTCACCCACGGCATACACCCCAAAGTCGTCGCGATCGCGGGGAGTGGTGGGCACTGGGAGTATGGCCGAATCGCCCAGGCCAAGAAGTTTCAGAGTAACGATCCGGATACAAAGCTCCTCTGGTGGGAAAAGAGCGGCTCGGTAAGCGCTAATCCGAATCAAATCGTTCCCATTGCCATGGATACGGTGACCAAACAGCAGGCTTGGAAAGACACAGTAGTCAAGATGTCGAGGGTCTAGGATGCTCGATCGGCGTAGCGAGGCGGAAGCGCGCAGCATCGTTTATCGCCTGTTATCCAGAGCATTTCTCGAGGTGCCGACTGTTCTTTTTCTTCGAGGCCTGTCGGAACCGGCGACCCTTCGCGTTTTTTCTAGGATAGGCGGTCGCTGGCTTGCGTCCCTCCTAGACAGGGACCTGGGGGCCTTGGCTGAAGAGATGGGTCCTGAATATACTCGACTCTTCGTGGGGCCTGGGTTTCACGCCTATCCTTATGAATCAATGTACACTGGCGCCCCAGACTCCGGACGATGGGGGGCAGAGAATCTACTTAATGGGGAGGCGGCAACGAACGTCGAGGAATTCTACCGGCAGATCGGTCTCGCTACAGGCCCGTCGTTCCGGTGGCTCCCCGATCACATTGGAGTTGA
>JAMDCE010000350.1:0-3527 GCA_023489135.1 Chloroflexota bacterium | reverse complement strand
CCCCATTAAGTAGATTCTCTGCCCCCCATCGTCCGGAGTTGAACTCGAGTGCATGTCGCACCTTGCTGGCAGAGAGGCCCAGTCCTGGGAGCAGAACGACTTGGAGAAAGGGGTCTCCCTATTGAGGCTCCAACACGCCTTCCTTTGCCAGCATCTCGTCCCGTGGCTGCCAAGGTTTAGCCGACGGATCAACAAGTTTGAAGCGCATTCCTTTTATCGGGCAATGGCGACGGCCGCCACTCGGTTCGTGAAACTTGACTTGCGAACTGTGGATGACCTGTTGGGTGAGAGCTTGGTGCGCGAAGGCAGAAAAGGTGAACCACATGAGACCGCGACAGGAATGCGTCTTAGTCGTTGACGACGACCCTCGCTTTCTTAGGCTCATGCGTCGCTCGCTGGAATCTGCAGGTTATCGAATGGCAGCTGCGCAGGATATCGCTTCAGCTCTCGCACTCGTCGGGCTGGACGAACCTCATCTGATCCTCCTGGACGCCGCTCTACCTGGCAATAGCGGGTATGAGGGCCTTTGTCAGATCCGCCTCTATTCGACTAGCCCTCTGATTCTAATTGGCTGCAATAGCGCCGAAAGCGAGAGAGTGGAGGGCCTGAAGCTTGGGGCCGACGATTTTGTGTGTAAGCCGTTCGGCATGGATGAGCTCATCGCCCGAATCAGGGCGCTCCTCCGGCGGGCCGAATTCCCCAAGAAATACCAGTCCAGCGAGCGCTTCGCTTCGGGAGGCATTGAGATCGATTTTTCCACCCGCTGGGTTGCTGCCCATGGCAAACCGGTAGACCTCAGCCGTACGGAATATAAGCTGCTGGCCGAGCTCGCCAGCCATGCAGGAAAAGTGATGCTGCATAGTGACCTGCTTTCCCGCGTCTGGGGTCCGGACTACAAGGGCGAATTGGATTACCTGCGGGTGTACATACGACATCTCCGCCTCAAGTTGGAGAAGGAGCCCAACGAGCCACGGTGTATTCTATGCAAGCCGGGCATAGGTTATCTGTTTGCCCTGACGGCGTCGCACTAGCTCTCAGAATATGCGGTTCTTAAGAGTGAGTGCGCAATCGCGGCAGAAAGGAGATTGAAAGTATGAGGAGCGCTTGGATCCAGCAGGGAGTATTCTATGGTGCCATTGTCGGTGCGTTCTGGATTGTGTTCAACTTGATGAACTATCTTGCACCCCAGAACGGTCCAATCTCCGGCATAGCCAGATACTACGTACCCATCTTCTTCCTCGTAATTGCGCCGGTCTTGTACGGTATGGCAGGGTTTGTCAGCAGCAAGAGACGGAAGGCGATAAGGGCTGGTGCGTACGCGGGCTTTCTGACCGCTGTCATCAGCATGGTCATTTCTGTTGGTAGTGTCTTTGTCATTGCCGGCCAGTTCATGGATACGATACGACAGAATCCGTTGATAATTCAAGATTTCCAAAGCAGCCACTTCAAAACGATCGACGAGTTCGTTATCCAGGGCTCCATAGGATCTTTCTTTTCCTTGGTGCCCCTGTCGCTCATCGAAGGAGGGGTTCTGGGCACACTATTTGGCTTCTTTGGCGCGCGACGCCCGCGATTTCACGAGACTGTTGGCTAAGGGCTGGCGTCTCCCAGCGCGGTCGCCTGAATCATTGGGTAACCGGATTGGTGGGGCGAAGCGTTTGCCTTTCAACACGGGAAGGCCTAGAGTGGAGACCAGATTGCCTGCGATCTGCCAACCACATTCTGCCCGGCAGATTCTTCGCCACTACGCTGGTCCATCCTTTCGCTAGATACCCCGGCTCGGCTGCGAGGGCCACCCACGCCTCTTGACTACCCTCGATCGCGACACTCCTTACCAGCATCCCCGACGCGGATCAAGCGTGACATTCATCACAGCGCACGTGGACCGATCAGATTAGTATTACAATTAATCTAGGAGCCATATTTCTCACGAGGGGGGTTAAAGGCCATTGGTTTCTGAACACGAATCCGCAAGTAGGCGCACGTTTCTTAGGCGCGCTATCTTTGCCATCGCTGGCTTCATCGGCGGTGTCATCGGTCTGCCAGCGATCGCCCACACGATCTCGCCGGCCCTCAAGGAGGAGTCCCAGAGCTGGGTAGATGTCGGCTCGATATCCGGTTTCCAAGTGGATCAGCCGCGAAAAGTGGACTATGTGGTCTACAAGAAGGATGGCTGGATCGAGGAGCCGTCGGCCAAGTCGTGTTGGGTGGTTAAGAAGTCAGACTCCGAATTCGTCGTGTATGACCCACGCTGCACTCACCTTGGCTGTCCTTATGCCTGGCACCCCGAGGCAAACCACTTCATCTGCCCTTGCCATACAGGAACATTCACCATTGATGGCACGGTAGTCTCGGGTCCGCCTCCCCGGTCTCTCCGGCGCTTTGCCAACAGGGTGGATGGTGGGAAACTCCTTGTGCAGGAGGTAGTAATCAATGCTTAGAGTGTTCGAATGGGTCGACGAGCGGCTGGAGATCAAGCCGTTCTTTGAGTTTTTCCTTTTCAGAAAGCTGCCCAAGGGGATCAACTGGTGGTGGACCTTTGGCAGCGCTACCCTTTTTCTTTTCACGCTGCAGGTGACCACGGGGATGTTTCTGGCGCTGTACTACTCCCCTTCGCCCGATCACGCCTGGGACAGCGTGCGATTCATCGAGAACGAGGTTAGATTCGGCAGCCTCATCAGAGGCATTCACCACTGGTCAGCTAGCGGCATGGTGGTTCTGGTGGTTGCCCACATGCTGCGGGTGTTTGTAATGGGCGCCTACAAGTATCCGCGCGAGGCGACGTGGGTCGTCGGGGTAGTGCTTTTCACGCTCGTGCTTGGCTTCGGGTTCACGGGATATCTTCTCCCCTGGGACGAGAAAGCCTATTGGGCGACCGTAGTTGGCACGAACATGGCCGAGCAGGCGCCGCTGATAGGCAAATTCGTCCTGAAGGTATTGCGAGGCGGCGAGGACCTGGGAGCGGTGACCCTCACTCGCTTCTTTGCTTTGCACGTGCTCTTCCTGCCGGCAATGGTGATTCCTCTCATCGGTGTCCACCTGTTCATGGTGGTAAAGCAGGGCATTTCGGCGCCGCCGAAGAAGCAGTAGAGGAGAGACATCGCCATGCAACTTTACGACCTACGACAAATAAGCGAAGAAGGGCCAAGCCGAAAAGAGGAGTATGAGAGGGAGTATTCGGCATCTAAGGTAAACGGAAAGCCTTTCTTTCCCGACATCATCTTCAAGGACGCGGTGGCAGCCCTCTTAATTCTTCTGGTTATCCTCGGTCTGGCGGCCTTCGTGGGTGCGCCCTTGGAAGATCAGGCCGACCCGACTAACACGGCTTATGCGCCCCGCCCAGAGTGGTACTTTCTTTTCTTATTCGAGGGTCTCAAGTACTTCCCCGGCTCCCTGGAGTGGATAGCGGCTTTGGGACTACCGGCGGCCGGACTCGGGCTACTGGTCCTGATCCCCTTTCTGGACCGCAGCCGCAAGCGCCATCCTGTTAACCGACCTTTCGTCTTGTCGGCTCTGTTGAGCCCCCT
>JAMDCE010000035.1 GCA_023489135.1 Chloroflexota bacterium | reverse complement strand
AGGGGAAACTGGCCGCCCTCGGGGCTGAGGGACTACGCTCGTGCTCCAAAACGGGCATAGCCCGTGAAGGATTAGAGGTATAGATCGGAAGGTCCGGTACACATGGTGGTGAGAGATCAGCCCGCCGACGTGTTGAATCTCGTCCCGGCGGTGGATAATGCTTTCAAGATTCTCCAGGCCCTCAAAGGCGACGGTCGGGAGTTCACCATCGTCGAGATTGCCAAGGAGTTGGGTCTCAATAAGAGCACCGTGCATCGGCTACTGGCCACTCTCAGCTACCACGGCGTAGTGCAGCGCGATGACTTGAGCAAGAGATATCGCCTCGGGATGGCGCTGGCCGAATACGGGAACGTGGCGTTGAACAACATCGACATCCGTAGAACGGCCAAGCCTTTCTTAAAGGCATTGATGCAATTGAGCGGCGAGACTGCTTGCCTGGCGGTGCTGCAGGCGACGGAGGTGGTTATAGTTGACAAGGCCGAGCCGCCGCAGCAGATCCGCATTGCTCCCCACATCGGTTGGCGCTTCCCTGCCACCCTGAACTCGATGGGCAAGGCTATGCTGGCCTGGCTCCCGCGGCAGCACGTCGACGAGATTATTCAAAGACACGGCCTTCCTGCCCGTACTCCCAAGTCCGTGACCGATCCCACAGCCTACTGGGCGGAGCTCGCGGCCACGCGCGAGCGCGGCTTCGCCACCGATTTTGAGGAGTTCTACGACTGGGTCAAAGGCGTGGCCGCGCCGATTTTCGATGCTAGAGGCACCGTGGTGGCCTCGCTGGCGATTGCCGGTCCTGCGTTCCGTGTTCCCGACGAGAGCATGGCCGGCCTGGGTCAGCGGTGCGTCGAGGTGGCCAAGGAGATTTCCCGGAAGCTGTAGTAGGTGGAATTGCTGCTCAGTCGGTGAAACTGCGAGCGGTGATCACCGCAGAGGCGCAGAGGACGCAGAGGGTTTCTAGTTCTTCTCCTCCAATCCAAGCACTAGCCTGCGGATGCCCTGTTTGAGCACGGGAACGTTGAAGTTGATGAGGAGACCGACCTTCCAGCCCCCCAGCCACAGTTAGGTCAATAGCTGGGCTTTGTGGATCGGCAGCAATTCATCGACAGTCTTGATCTCCACCACGACCACGTTAGCAACCAGCAAGTCGAGCCGATATCCGCAGTCAAGAGTGAGACCCTTATATTCGAGCGATATTGATCGCTGACGTTCGAAGGGGATTCGCCTTAGGGCAAGCTCTCGGCACAAGCACTCCTCGTATGCCGACTCCAGTAGCCCAGGTCCTAACGAGCGATGCACTTCTATCGCTGCGCCGATGATCGACTCTGTGGTTTCGTTCACCTCAAGCATCCATTTCCTCCTCTGCGCTCTCTGGTGTGCCAGGATAAGCCTGGCTAACCTAGTGAACTGAAAGGAGTTCACCGTGTAATTGCCCGTTTGACACGTAGCCAATCGAGCGTGAGTTGGAGTAATCCAACTGGCGAAGCCTCGTGCGGCGAAGGCGTGAGCTGTAGCGCAAGCGAACCTAGTTCGGCCTCGTTACGCTAAGTGAGAGTGGCCAACCTTCCAGAGGTGGCGAAGCCTAATACCGGCGATGAAGTAATGGGCAAGAGCAATCGTCGGGCTCTCCGGGGTGGAAGGGGACGGCGCGCGCCGACTGGTTAGCCGAGGAACCTGGGAGGCCCGACAGGGCGGGGGCAACCCCAACGCGGCGAGGGAAAACATAACCGAGTCAGCGGTCCTGGTCGGGAGTCGGAGAGGCCCATAGTAGCTAAGAAGCGGGGCAATGCCCGTGGAGCGAAGGGGCCTTAGCGGAAACGTGCTTCAGTAAGAGGAGGGGAGAACCGCTTGGATAGAGAATATCCCATTACGGAGAAGCTGGTAGAAGCCGAAGTAGTACCGGAAACGGGGCGAAGGCGGCAGCTACCGCAGAAGCTCTCTCATCTGAGACAGAAGCTGGGCCAAAAGGCCAAGCAAGAGCCGAAGTTTCGGTTCTACACGCTGTATGATCGAATCTATCGGCGCGACACGTTAGAGGCGGCGTGGGAGCAGGTGCGGGCCAACAAAGGAGCGCCTGGGGTCGATGGGGTCTCGATAGGAGATATCGAGAAGTCTGTCGAAGGGTCGAAGGGGTTCCTGGACGAGATACAGGGATCGTTGCAGACCAAGACCTACCAGCCTCAAGCGGTACGTAGGGTGTACATACCGAAAGCCAATGGCAAACTGCGCCCGCTAGGGATACCGACAGTAAGGGACCGAGTGGTGCAGATGGCGACGTTACTGATTCTGGAGCCGATCTTCGAGGCGGACTTTCTGGAATGTTCCTATGGGTTTCGACCGGGAAGGTCAGCGCACCAAGCGTTGGAAGAAGTACGAGGGGTCATGCAAGAGGGCTTACGGGCGGTGTACGACGTGGACCTACAAAGCTACTTTGATTCGATACCCCACGACAAGTTAATGGCTTGTGTGCGGATGCGGGTGACAGACCGAACGGTACTGTGCCTGATCCGGATGTGGCTAGAGGCACCGGTGGTAGAAACGGACGATAGGGGCAACCCGAGAGGGAAGCGCTATCGGCAGGGGACGCCGCAAGGAGGAGTAATCTCGCCGCTGTTGGCGAACGTGTACCTGCACTGGTTCGACAAGGTGTTTCATGGGCCAAAGGGGCCGGCACGCTGGGCCAAAGCACGGCTGGTACGGTATGCTGATGACTTCGTAGTGTTGGCGAGGTACCAGAGTGAGCGGCTCAGGGAGTTCGTGGAGGCGAAGCTAGAAGGCTGGATGGGGCTGAAGATCAATCGAGACAAGACCCGGGTGGTGGAGCTTGGGGCGGGAAAGGGGAGACTGGACTTTCTGGGGTACACGTTCCGCTATGATCGGGACCTGAAAGGGCGGCCGTGGCGCTATCTGAACGTGTTCCCGTCGAAGAAGGCGCTTGCGCGAGAGAGGGCGAAGCTGCGGGAAAAGACCGGGCCGCAGCGGAGCTTTGTGCCGGTAGCGGTACTGGTGCAAGAGCTAAATCGGCAGATGACAGGATGGGCGAACTACTTCGGCTACGGGTATCCACGCAAGGCGTTTCGAGGGATCAACCACTACGTACGATGTCGGATGGCCGCACACTTGAGGCGGCGGAGCCAGCGGCGCTACCGGCCCCCGAAAGGGGTCAGTCTCTACGAACACCTGGACCAGTTGGGACTGGTGTATCTATGAGAAAGTTAGCCGAGCAACTCCTTGCGAATGCCTGAGGCGAGAGTTTCCGCGAGAGCCGGATGCGGGAAAACCGCACGTCCGGTTCGACGAGGGGGGAGTGAGCCGCCTTGCAAGGCGTGCGGATGCTAAGGCACAGACGGGGAAACCCCGAAACGGGGCTAAGCCGATGCCTAAACATGGTCGCTCACTCCTCTACTCTACCGTCTCTGCGGTGAGTCGCAACCCCGAAATCTAGCCTGTTGCTTCGTGCTGAGGGAAGTTCAACCCGCTGGTGAGTGCATCGACTCTCGCCAGCATCTACGGAGCTGTGACGGTGACCGTGAACGGATTACTACTCTGAGCGCGTGCGAACACATATCCTGGCACAGTCCCTGTAGTCGCGTTGGTAGCGACTACGCAGGATATCCGATCATCAGCCCAGGACAAAATATCTGCCCGCTGGTAACCCACCCACACGCTGCCAGTCACCTCACCCTGAGTAGCGCCGAAATTGCCTCCGGTAATTGTTAATAAGGCACCCCTCGGTACTGAGGAGCGGTCGACACCGCTTACGTACGGTGCCGGGCCAGCGATCGGCGTGACAGTCGGCGTGGCCGTAGGTGTCGGTGTGTCCGTCGGCGTCGGCGTAACCGTCGGCGTCGGCGTGGACAGTACAGGATAAATGACCGAATTGCTGGCCTGGCCGTTGGCCAGGACTTGCACCACCTGGTTTCCGGTCCCTACAGAAGTTGGAATCGTGACGGCTATGCTCGAATCGATCCAGGAAAGCGTAGGACCGGTGAAACTGCCCCCGATGTAGACGTCGCCACTGACGGCGGTCTGGTCGGCCCCAAAACCGTGTCCGGAGATGGTCACCACTTCGCCCGGCCACGTGCCAGCCAAGGGACTGATGGAGGATATGTAAGGTGAGCCTTCGGTTGACCGATTGAAAACGAGAGGCAGGAATAGAACGCTGGAGTCGCCGGGCTGCTGCGCCGCCCCCCGCTCGATCAGGGGCACGGTGCCTGAACCCACCAAAGCCACTCCCACCACCAACAGCGCTGCAGCGATCGCGATACGCATCGTGCGTCTCCTCCAGCTTCGATTCTTGCCAGCCTCGCGGCAGTTTCCAGAATCGCTAGGCCCGCTAAGTTCCTCCATTATATTACACCAAGGTAGAGTACGCTAGACGTTTTGCAGGGCTGACAGGAAACCATTGCTGACAGAAACGGGGGTGCGCAGCGGGTGAGAGGGAGAAGGCCAACCCAATAGAGGAATAGAGATCAACCCAGGCACGGAGTGTGCAGGGGGCAAACGTCCTGTAGCCGTTCTGTCCATTTCCCCGCCAG
>JAMDCE010000050.1 GCA_023489135.1 Chloroflexota bacterium | reverse complement strand
GTGTGGAGTTCGTGTACCGGCCGACTAGCTTTTCCTTAGGATTGTCAGTGATGGGGGTTGGATTTGTGTCGCTAATGCTGGTAATACTCGGGCTTGGGTTTCGCAGGCCCTCGTTCCTCAAGCCAAGAGCCTAACAACCTGTTCATCTAGGAAGTAGCACTCATGCGTATGACGATAGAATATCTCGCATTCGCAACGTATGCAGAGGGTCCAGGTAACTGCAGCGCGACCGACCCTCCCGGGAGCGTGGCAGGATGTAGCGATGGGTGCATCGCTCACAGAAGAGTGTCCCATCTGCAAGCAGCGTGCCTCCCTTTAGCGCTCAAGGGGCACGGCTCGACACCTTATGTGCACATGTTGCACAATGATTCAGCAGGAGCCCTGCCATCAGGCCAAGGCATGATTGGCCGTGTGAGCAGGGCGTACTACTGTGGACCCACCTAAGGTGTGTTCAAGCGTGCGGCTTAGAGCGTGGGAGGTCTCAGGATTGTGTAGTCCAGTCTCCTTAAGGAGGGCAAGAAGATTAATAGCCTAGGAGGTTCCTTTGTTTGTTTATGGGCAGATTTCCGATATCGGTTTGCGCGCCTCGCGAATAGGCCGTGGCCATGACCCACTCTCAACGGTTCAGGTTGTTAGCAGGACTAGCAATAGGGCTTCTTGCTATTTGGGTAGCCGTGCACAACGTCCCGATTGACGAGCTAGCCATACCCGTGAGCAAGGCTCGGTTTATCTGGCTAGTACCCGCTGTGGGCCTGCAACTATTGTCAATCGTCGCGCGTTCCTGGCGTTGGGTTGTACTGCTAGGCAAGGAAGAGCGACTGGCGGAGTCATTCTGGGCGCAGGGTGTTGGCTATCTGTTCACAAACGTGTTCCCCCTGCGTATGGGTGAACCCGCCCGTGTGATTGCCATGTCAGAAGGCTGTGGGATTCCCGTGGTGCAGGTGGCAGCCTCGGCTATCGTGGAGCGGCTGCTTGATGTAACAACGATTCTGCTCATATTGGCGCTAATCCTGCCGTGGATGCAGGTGCCCGCGACGGTGGTCGGAGTTGGCCTTTCCCTTGGAGTTATAGTTTTGCTGGTGCCACTGATGTTGCTGCTCGCGCTGCGTTTTAGCCAGCTTGGCGAGAAGCTATTGCAATCTTTCTGCGAATATATTAAATTGCTCCCTGCCAGGGCAACCATCAGCCGATGGAGAGAATTGGTGGCTGGTCTTGCGCTACTGACTCACTGGCGGATAGCCGTTCGGGCCATAGTCTGGTCTTTGATCTCTTGGGCTCTCTCCATAGGGCTGTATTTGTGTGTCCTGAAGGCATTTAGGGATGACAGCGTTGTTGTGGAAGCAGCGTTCATGGTAGTGGCATTGTCGCTCAGCGTGACTGTGCCATCGAGTCCTGGCTTTGTAGGGATCTTCCAGCTTGTAGGGCAGCAGGCTCTGGTGTTACCTTTCGGGGGGAAATATGATGCTGCCAGTGCTCTGGCCATAGCCTTGACTGCCCACGTGATTTATTATCTGCTCACTACAGCTCTGGGAGTGATTGGCCTCTGGAAAATGGGAAGATCTTTCACGAATCTCCGCCGCGTCATTACGATGGGGCGTTCATCCGCAAGATGACATAAATCGTGTGCGTTTTGTAACGCTGGAGGGTGCATATAGTGAGGGCCTTCGTAGCAGGTGGCGCTGGCTTCATAGGTAGCCATCTTGTTGAGCGCTTGGTTAGAAACGGCGCAGAGATGGTTGTGGCTTATGATAATTTCTCTTCAGGCCAGATGTGGCATCTCGGGAACCTGGTTCAGGATCAACGGCTGCGTATCGTTGAAGGTGACATCAAAGATCTGCCGCTGTTGACCGAGTCAGTGGTCGGTGCAAGCGTTGTGTACCACTTTGCTTCGAACCCCGACATCGCCAAAGCGATGTCGCAACCGGATATTGATTTCTGGGAAGGTACCTTTCTAACACAGAATGTCCTTGAAGCAATGCGCTTGAATGGCGTCAAGAAAATCATCTACGCGTCGGGGAGCGGCATCTACGGCGAGACGGGGCTGCTCCAAGTTCCTGAAGACCACGCGCCCCTGCTGCCAATTTCCACCTACGGGGCGAGTAAGCTGGCTGGAGAGGCTTTGATCTGCTCGTACTGCCATATGTTTGATATGACTGCGCGTGCTTACCGGTTCGCGAACGTCGTGGGGCCCCACCAAACGCACGGTGTTGCATATGATTTCATAAATCGTCTGCGCCAAAACCCGCGACGTTTGCCTATCCTGGGAGACGGTAGTCAGAGCAAATCGTATATCTACGTGGATGACATCCTCGATGCGATCTTCTGGACCGATCCGCGTTCCCCGCGGAAGTTCGATTATTTCAACGTGGCAACCGAGGATTACATTACGGTGAAGGAGATTGCCGACCTCGTGGTAGACGAGATGGGGTTGTGTCGAGGTGAGGTAGACTACGAGTTCACCGGTGGGGACCGCGGCTGGAAGGGTGATGTTCCAGTAGTGCGTTTCGACCTTTCGAAGATCCATTCACTAGGGTGGTATGCAGCCCGAACTTCGAGTGATGCACTACGTCAGGCGATACGGGCGCTGCTTGTCGAGGCGCGGTCGATGGATCAGAAGTAGCACTGGAACATCTGGTGCAGATGGGAGACTGACAGTGGCTTTTCCACGGCAAGTTGATCAGGCGAACGTAACCGTAAAATGGGCCGATGTGCATCGCTACTCTCCAGCGCCGAGGCACCGTCGGCGCCTTATCTGCAGGTGGGTAAAATCCCTGGCGATCGAAGATTGCCTGGATGCTGGTTGTGCGCAAGGTTACCTGCTCGAAGATATTGTGAGGAGGCGGCCAATCAACGCGTTCGGTTGTGACGTTTCAGAAGAGGTCATACTGTCGAATCGCCAGCGGCTTCCAGGAGTTGAGTTTCAGGTTGTCGATCTGGCCAAAGAGGTGTGGCCAGGAGGTCGTCAGTTCGATCTGGTGATATGTTCGGAGGTGCTGGAGCACATCGATGACTGGCAACACGCACTCGCCAATCTCGCATGTATGGCTCGCCGGTACCTGCTCATTACAGTTCCTAGCGGCAAGGTGCACGCCATCGACCGCCACGTCGGACATTCTCGCCATTTTCATCGCGACGAGTTGACAGCGGCTGCCGAGCGTTTGGGGTTCGGCCTCCAACGGGCAAGATATTGGGGGTTCCCTTTCCACACGCTTTACAAATATGCCATCAACGGAGTAGCCGCAGACAGGGTCTACGCATCTTTCGGGGAGCAGCCCTACGGTCCGGGCAGGAGGGCCATCTCGATGCTATTGTACCTGCTTTTCTTCGCCAACGACCTAGTCAACTCGGGAAGTCAACTCTTGCTGTTGGCGGAGAGGACGACTGCCCCCGACGACTAAGCGGGCTGCGGTTTTGTAGAAGAGGGGTTCCAGGCTGTGACTGTAACGTTGCGTGTGGAGTCGATTATAGATTCAGGCACAGGTACTGATCAAGTACTCGTATCAATCGTGGTTCCAGCGCTGAACGAGGAACTCACCATCAGTGAGTTCGTTGATTGGTGCGTCGAAGGGCTACAGAGGGCTGGCGCTTCCGGGGAGATCATTATCGTCGATAGCTCTACTGATCGCACCCCCGATATCGCAGAAGCCAGAGGTGCACGAGTTCTGCGGGTGCCCAAGCGTGGCCTAGGGCGTGCTTACATCGATGCCATTCCCTATATTCGAGGGAAATACGTCATTATGGGGGATTGCGACCTCACCTACGATTTCCGCGAACTCAAGCCGTTCATAGAAGCACTCGACCAGGGGGCTGAGTTCGTTATGGGAACGCGAATGAAAGGATACATTGAGCCTAGCGCAATGCCGCCGTTGCATCGCTACTTCGGCACCCCTGTTACGACTTGGATACTCAATTTGATTTATGGATCTAGCTATAGCGACATACATTGCGGCATGCGGGCAATGACCCTCGACGCGCTCAAGAGGATCGATCTACAGTCCCAGGGGTGGGAATACGCTTCCGAAATGGTGTTGAAGGCCGCCAAGCTGAAGCTGCGCTGCGCCGAGGTTCCAATTCGTTTCTATGCAGACCGTCCTGGGCGTTCGAGTCACCACAAACGGTCGGGTTGGCTATCACCCTGGTTTGCCGGGTGGAGCAACCTCAAGGCAATGTTCTTGTACGCCCCAGATTTCTTTCTACTCAGGCCAGGGCTGGCATTCCTGCTTATCGGGCTGCTACTTACTCTGGTGTTAGCCGGTGGACCGCTAACCGTTGGATCCCTTGGACTAAATCTTCACTGGATGTTGTTCGGAATGACGCTTGCAACTACTGGCTACACGGCAGTGCAATTGGGGCTGCTGGCACAAGTCTACTACAGCTTCGACCCGGATTATACTAACAGGCTGAGGCAGTTGCTTACCTACAATCGAGGGGTAGTTGGCGGGGGACTTATCGTTCTCATAGGAGTGCTGCTGAATATCTTGCTGGTGATCATCTGGTTACGGAGCGGGCTTAGGCTGTCTGCATAGAAACGAATTGG
>JAMDCE010000650.1 GCA_023489135.1 Chloroflexota bacterium | reverse complement strand
GGTCTGTCACGCTATGTTGACCAAGCTGTGTGCGCTGACCGGTCTGGACATCGATCTGGAGGGAATTAAGAGCGCGGGAGAATACCTCGATAGCTCTCTGAACAGGCTGCTGGCCCAGAACGAGCAACTGCGCTTGTACGTAAGCAAGCTGGAGGAACAGTTTGAGGGAACGACAGAGGCCAGTCCGATGATCGAGGAGGGGACTGATGAGATAATTCGGGACGTGGAGGAGTTCCTCAGAAGAGAGCAAAGGAAGCGCGAGAGAGGTGAGGAGTAAAGGGGCGTTCAATCGAACGCCCCTCGTGCCTATTGATAGACTATGATGTCCGGTACCGGATCGAGTGACATTATTTGTTGAGCACTGAGCAAGTCGGTGTCCTCTCGGTAAAATAGTTTTATGCCCGTATACTCCACTGGCACCGACTGGATATAATCGTACTTGCTTAGCTTGCCAGCCTGTCCTCCAAATCCATCCATGTTGATGACCAGATCGACATTCGGGTCGCTCTCGATCCCCGTCTTGTCGGTGATCATGCTCTCAAGGAACTGGTGGACTATCAGAATCTTGTTGGGTAGTCCTTTCTCCGTCACCAGGTTTGCCAGCTTCGCCTGGACCGTATTGATGGTAGATGCGTCCATACTGCCGATGGCGATACCGGGGGTGCGGTATGGTCCCATGGCGAATTCCGGATCGAGGGCCAGGTGGACGTACGGTTTTTCGAGGAACTTCCACATCGCCTGTACTTCATTCACGACATCGGCCCGACCCACTTGAAGGTCCAGGATGAGGAGCATGTTGTTTTCTTCGGCGTAGCGCATCCATTCCTCGATGAGTGAATCTGGCATTCTGGCCCGGTACATGCCATCCAATCCAGCGCCGGCTTGAGCCACTGTCGCGATCATATGGAGAGCCGGCTGGATTTGCTTGTCTTTGCTCAGCGCCGCGTACTCCGCAGATTGATCCCGAAGCTTGGCGATGACGGTCTGGGGATCGTATCGGCCGAGAACGCCCATCAGTCCAGTATAGGGATTTCCGTAGTACGTCACCAGCCGGTGATTTGCCAGGATCGATCCCGGTCCCGAGACGGGCGCAGGGCGCTTCGAAGGAGGTTTCTGTGTCAGCAAGGTTGTCGCTGGTGAGGCAGAAGTGCCGTTCTCGGAATGGTTAGCGGCAGGCGATGCTATCGATTCGCCGGGGATAACGAGGCGCTGGCCAACGTAAATGTAATTTGGATCGGGGATGCTGTTGGCTGAAATGAGTTCATCCACTGTCGTGCCGAAGTCCGCTGCGATTCTCCAGAGAGTGTCGCCGGCAACCACCTCGTATCCAGTCTCCGCAGCGGCTGAAGGGACCCCGGGGGTAGCAAGAAGAACGACGACAATAAGCGCGAGTATCCCGCTCTCAGTTAGTCTTCGAGACATAGGTATCCTTCCTGATCTATCGAGCTTGACGATTACAGCGTTGGGGGAGTACTCGAAGGTGTTCAGGGATGGGGATCGGCAAACCTCTTTCACGCTCGTGCCACAAACTTTCCACCTCCCAACCCCGATTCATCCAGCCTCATCTGATCTGACGTGTGTCCAGTTGAAGCCTGGCACCATTATACGCCAAAGTGGCAGCCAGGCGCTACACTTTCCGCGAGGATTATTTGCCGTACTTCAAGCTCTCGTGAAGACGCTCAGTCTCTGTGAAAACCAGTTGGCGGATGACTCCACTACCTTGCTCAGATGCCCAGGGCCTTCGAATAGCACGTCTGCTCCGTGCACAACCTCCATACGGGTCTCTCCAGCGAGAGTCATCTGTAGCGCGTGATTCTCGTGCACGGTCTCGGGGGCCAGTTCGCCCACGATGAGCAGCGTCGGTACGTCGACGTAATCGGCTGCCTCCAGGACTTCGAGCGTACCTGCCTGTGCATTGTGTAGCACCAGAGCCCTAATGCGCTTGTCCGTTGCCGCACGCAGGATGGCTGCTGTTCCTCCTGCTCCTGATCCTGTTATCCCTATTCGGCTACTATCGATGCTGTTCTCGATGAGCAATCGATCTACAGCTGAGCCCAGGTCCTCCGTCAGCTGGTCGATAGTGGCGTCTTCGATCTGCCCCTGGCTTTCGCCGTGGCCGGTGAGGTCGAACAACAGGGATGCGATATGCTGGTCGAGCAGCCGCTCTGCCACGGCCAGGTGTCGGGTGTTCCTCCGGCTATCGTGCAGCTCGTGCGCGAAGACCACCGCGCAGTAAGGAGCCCCCTCATCGGGGGAGAGCAAGTCTCCTACCAGGTAGAATCCGTGCGCGTTGCGAAACCATAGACGTTTCTTCAAATACCACCTCCGGATTGGCTACCACGCTGAGTACAGTCCTTGTGTTACCTAATCAAAGTGAAGTTGATGTAGCACGTTTCGTACCTGTCCCGGGTGAAAGGGCGTCGAATCCCCACGATGCGTGAGAATTCCACGTTGCACAACCGTATGGTCAGGCTATATGATATACGTCGGTCTGCGTGATACGCGTCAGTCTGCGAACATCGTGTGGTAGAACGACGGGATGATTGAGCCTCGGAGACCTGCTGAACCAGGAGCGCCAGCGCAGGACTGGCGCTCGTCCTGGATATTCATAACACTGCTATTTGCGTTCGCCAGCCTGGTCGAGTCGCTGGGATTCGGCCACTTTGGGGCGTTCACGCCCCTGTACCTGCAGCAACTGGGAGTGGATGCCTCAGGTGTACCAAGGTGGACCGGGTATCTTGCTAGCGCATCATTCGTTCTTGGATTGCCCCTGGCGCCATTCTGGGGCATCTGGGCGGACAAGTACAGCCGCAAGATGATTATTGTGCGCAGCGCGTTTGGTGAGGCTCTGATCTTCTTGGTGGCTGCGGTAAGTGCCAACGTCTGGCAGCTTCTTGTCGCACGCCTGCTGGTGGGCCTAATTCTTGGGAACACCGGAGTCATGTACGCGGTTATCTCGACCGCCGCGCCAAAGAGGAGCCTGGCCAGCGCGATTGCGATGGTTTCGTTGGGCAATACCGTTGGGATGTCGGTGGGTCCGCTGCTGGGGGGCTTCTTTGTGACGCGTTGGGGAATTAGCGCTCTTCTTGGTGTGGACAGCGCGCTTTCGTTCCTGGTTGGACTGTTGCTTGTCGTCGGGTTGCGCGAGGTTACGCAGGGGCAGAGGGATACCCGTCCGGTGTTCCAGATGCTGGTCAGCCTGGGGAAAACCGTGCGGGGTATGCCGGCCGTGCTGGCACTGTTTGCGATCTATGGAGGGGCTCTGTTAGGAGCTCAATTGAGCATGCCTTTCGTGCCGATTCTGGTGCAGCGCATTTACTCCGGTGTTGATCTTCCAGCGGTTATTGGATTGGTTGTCTCCGCGTTTGCCGTCACGTCAGCGCTTTTCACTCCCATTTGGGGACGACTTGGCGATCGGAAGGGGCACCTGACGATGCTTGCCCTGGCCGTTGGAGGGCTCGTGCCAGTCCTCGGTGTCCAGGCGATGGTGGCTTCCTTGCCCGAGCTTATCGTCGCACGTCTGCTACAGGGGGCCTTTCAGGCAGCCGTGGCCCCGCTCATCATCGCTCTCGTCGCTTTCCACACGCCTGAGGATAAGCGTGCTTCGATACTGAATCTCTCGCTCTTCCCGACGTATTTTGCCTACATCTTCGGTGCCAGCCTGGGGGCAGTGCTGGTGAACTGGGGCATCGGACTGGTATTCATCTCTGGCGGTTTGGTGACCGCCGTAGCCTTTGGGGTCCTCTTGAGATTCACTCCAGGGAGTGTCTACGGCAGGAAAGAGCAGCAATAGGGTGCGTTTGGAGGTGCCTGGTATCCGCTACCGCCCGCGCCGCCTGAAGAGCAGATGAAACTCCTCGACCGCTACCCTGGCGAACTCGGGCGTATCCAGGGGCAGGTCCACTTCCACGATGGATACCGGCGGCCTAACCAGCCTTTTCAGTAATGTCACCCTGATAGAACGGCACCCCTTCCATACTGAAGTCCAGGAAGACCGCTCGATGCCCACGTTCCTCGATGAGTTCTCTGACGAGCTTGAAGTCCTCGCCGCGCGTGTCCAGGTTGGCCACGATTACGATTGTCTTGTTGTGCACCGCTGTCTACCCATCTTTCTCCGACAAGATAGCACGCGCGTCTGACCTAGTCAAGGCAGTCGAATCCCGAAGTCCTTGCACCGATCGGGACATCCTGGTAGAATTGGCCCACTCTTCGCCGATGACGACGTCGCCAGACCGTGGTGAGGAGAAACCAGTGGAACGAGGGGGGTGCGTCTCTTGCGCTTGCGATCTCTATTCTTTCTCGTGCTGCCTGTCGCTCTTGTCGTAGCTTTGTTCGCAGGTCTGGTGGGCTGTGTAGTCTCTACTCCCGTCGCCAGCCCTCTGGCAACGGCGACAGTTGATTCTGCAGTGGGAGGGTTGTCCTCCAGCGCAGAATCAATAGAGCCCAACGTAGACAGCGGTGTGACAGGCGACGAGCGCACTCCAGTTTCGGTCCCAGCAACTCAATCGCCCTCGCCGACCAGCACTCCAGGTCCCTCTCAGCCTCCCGTTAG
>JAMDCE010000277.1 GCA_023489135.1 Chloroflexota bacterium | reverse complement strand
CATCCTGGAGCACCACCGCATCAGATATTCAGGCCAATAACCCCTACCCCCTTTGGCTTGACAAAGATAACCCCATCCATCACATGCTGTGGGAACACAAGAACCTTTGCTTCGACTTGCTTTATCGGGCGCAACGTGTCGCCGATAGCGATGACGCCAGACGTTTTGCGGATATCGCTCGAGGCCTTTTGGACATGGCCGTACATAGCGACCAGTACTGGTGGGCAAGCAAAAAGCCTATGTGGGATATAAACTTGGTGAATAAGGGCTTGTTGCAGCAGGAAGAGGTAGTCTTGAACGCTTGCAAAGCGATCAGAATCAGCGGCGCCAGCGAATCGGAGAAGAAGGATTCGTACTACCATTTGTTGGCGGCCAGAGATCTGCAAGTTAAAATCAGAGACAGGCTCTTGTTCGACTAAGCCTGGAACGATAGAATGAATCGAGGGGCGTTGCCGTATTCAGCCTTGACTCCCAGTTGTGGAGGAGATTCGTGAACCAGATCCGTCTTGGTCTGGCGATTCATAACCATCAACCCGTGGGTAACTTCCCTTGGGTCTTCGAGGAAGCCTACCAGAAGGCCTATTTGCCCATGATCGAGGCCCTGGAAAGGCACCGGGGCGTTCGCCTGGCCTTGCACTACAGCGGATCGCTCCTGGATTGGCTGCGGGATAATTATCCGGATTTCACCGATCGCATCTCCAAGTTGGTCAAGTTCGGCCAGGTGGAGATTATGTCCGGAGGGTATTACGAGCCTATCCTGGCCATACTGAAAGATGCTGACAAGATTGGGCAGATCGAGAAGTACAACGACGTTATTCGAGACGAGTTTGGGTATGAGCCCACGGGAATGTGGCTCCCCGAGCGGGTTTGGGAACCGCACCTGGCCAAACCCATCGCCGAGGCGGGGATAGAGTGGACCATCGTCGACGACACCCATTTCAAAATGGCTGGTCTTAAAGACCAGGTCTTGTTCGGCTATTACGTTACCGAGGAATTGGGCTACACCCTTAAGATTTACCCCACCAGCAAGAGGCTGCGGTACCTCATTCCCTGGGCCACCGTTCCGGAGGTGATCGATTACCTGCGCCAAGAGGCCCGGGAGAATCAGCCGAGAATTGCCGTTATGGGTGACGACGGAGAGAAATTCGGGATCTGGCCAGGCACCTATCAGTATTGCTGGGAGAAGGGATGGATAGACCAGTTCTTCACCGCCCTGGAGGAGAATAGCGACTGGCTGCAAACCACTCATTTGAGCGAATATGCTCATCAATTCTCCGCTCTGGGGCGGGTCTACCTGCCCACAGCCTCCTACGCGGAAATGATGGAGTGGGCCCTTCCCGCCTGGGAATCGTATGATTTCAGCAAACTCTACCACGACCTGGAGAGCGCCGGGCGAGAGGACGTCACCCGCTTTATGCACGGGGGATTCTGGCGCAATTTCCTGGTGAAGTATCCTGAGATCAACACGATGCAGAAGAAAATGCTGCGTGTGCAAGGCAAAGTCTACGCGGTGCCGCCCGGCGAGCAGAGGGATAAGGCCATGGATTTCCTTTGGAAAAGCCAGACCAACTGCCCCTACTGGCACGGCGTCTTCGGTGGCGTCTATCTGACGCATATCCGCTCCACGGTGTTCCAAAACCTCGTCCAGGCGGAGAAGATTGCCGATGAGGTAGCCCACGGTCCGCACCACTGGCTGGTCAGCGAACGGAAGGATTTCGACGCCGACGGCCTCGACGAGTTGATGGTAGACGGAGATGCAATGAATCTCTACCTGGACCTGGACAGCGGCGGGAGCCTGTTCGAGTGGGATCTCCGCTCAAAGAACTTGAATCTGGTCGACGTATTGACGCGGAGACCCGAGTCCTATCACAAGAAGGTTCTGGAGGCCGCGCAGGAGAGATCAGATCAGGAGGGTGCGCAACTAGAGCAGAGCAGAGAAGACAAAGGCGCCGTGTCCATCCACGAGGCCGTCCGGTCAAAAGGAACAGATCTCCAGCGCTGGCTGCAGTACGACTGGTACCGCCGCGCGTGCTTGCTCGACCACTTTCCGGCCGAAGGCACCACTCTGGAGGCCTTTGCGGCCACCTCTTATCACGAGACTGGCGATTTCGTCAACCAGCCCTACGAGGCCTACGTCGAGCGGCAGAAAGGTAGGGAGAGGGTAGTCCTCAGTCGCAACGGGCAACTGGAGCGTGATGGGCGAGCTGCGCCTTTCCGAGTGGAGAAGGTCTTGAGGCTGGTCGCCGGAAAACCTGAATTGGTCATCACTTATGTCTTGACCAACACCGGCACCTCCGCGGTGTCGGGCCTCTTCGGCAGCGGCTGGAACTTAAACGTGGTTGGGGCTAGCGATATGCGGGCGGCTTGCTATGGGGAGCCGCGACTATCTCCGGAGCAAAGCCAGTTGGCGTCCAGCGGGGAATTGTCGGGGGTGACGCGCTTCGGTCTCCGCAACCCCGGCTTACGATCTCGGCCTTTGCTGCGAGGTGAGCGCCGCGGCAAGAATGTGGCGCTTCCCCATTGAGGCGGTTTCAAGTTCCGAAGGTGGCTTCGAACGGACCTATCAGGGCAGTTGCGTGTTGCTGAGCTGGGGGTTCAAACTCGAAGCCGGACAATTGTGGCAAGTGAATATGAAATGGTACGTGTGATTGCCTTGATTTGCATCATACTCGCGTGCTATAATTGTATTGTAAAGTTGAACTCGTATCCGAACCGTCTGGCATATCGCTCCAGCAGAAATAGCAGCTTGAGATTGCCTGGATTGCCCGCAGTTAGCGTCTGAATAGCCGGCCAGGTAACCTTTGTGGTGACTGGTGCTTTTCTCAGGGGGAAATTATGGACCAGGATCAGGACAGCATCGATCTTTTTGGTGGATTCCAGGCTGTGTGGCATAACAGCGATATCGCCTGGGAGCCTTCGTTGCCCAGTCAAAGCCTTCTGAATCAGACGTGCATTTGCCTTGTCTGTGGCACGCAGGTCAGTGTGCTGAGGCCTGGCGGCGGAAGCCTTTGGTGCTGCGGGCAACCGATGGAGATGCTTCCTCTCGTCAGCCAGTAAAGTGGCCTGGCCGAGCAAGTGTTCTTATACTGGCCTGTAGGAGCCTCCCTGGGGCTGTGGTTTTGCGCTCTGCGCTGTAAAGGCGGGAGATGCAAACGAGGTTGCAGCCCCATATTTTTGTTGTGGTGAGGCTTAGGGTGTCGTCGTTCACGCAGTCGTTTCCGAGGAGGATGCAGCATGTTCACACCCGTCCCCACGACTCCCAAATCCCTAGAGGAATACCGGGGGGTAATCGAGGACGAGAAGATTGAGGAGATTCGTTCTCTAGCTGAGCCGCTACGCGGGGCTCGGGTGCTCCACGTAAATGCTACCGCCTTTGGAGGAGGAGTAGCCGAGCTTCTGGGCACGCTCGTGTCGTTGATGAATGATGTCGGCCTGGAAACTGAGTGGCAGGTCATCCAGGGTGCTGACGAGTTCTTCAAGGTTACCAAGGCCATGCACAACGCTCTTCAGGGCGCGTACAAGCAGTGGACGCCAGAGTGTCCTGATATGTGGATCAAGTACAACGCTCTGAACGCGAAACTCTTCGACGAGAAGTATGATTTTGTCGTCATTCACGATCCGCAGCCGGCCGGTATTCGGCACTTTGTGAATCACCGCAACGGCTGCAGCCAACACGGTAAATGGATATGGCGCTGCCATATCGATCTTACGGAGGCTCAGCCTGACGTTTGGAACTTCTTGCGACCGTACGTCGAGCTTCACGACGCCGCCATCTTCACTCTGCCGGACTACGTCAAGGGTGACCTCAAAGTCCCTCTCATCGCTATTATCCCTCCTTCTATCGATCCATTCAGCCCGAAAAACGTCCCTTTGTCGCCTGAGGCAATTAGTGAGAACCTGCGGACCTACGGCATCCCCGAGGACAAGCCCATAATCTGCCAGGTTTCGCGGTTCGACCCCTGGAAGGATCCTCTGGGTGTAATCGACGTGTACCGGGCGGTGAAGCAGGAGATTCCCGACCTGCAATTGGTTCTAGTCGCCTCAATGGCCAGCGATGATCCCGAAGGTTGGTCCTTCTACGAGAAGACGGCGCGTCACGCCGGAAATGACTTCGACATCCACCTGATGTCCAACCTCCTGGGTTTTGCTAATTCACAGGTGAACGCCATCCAGCGCGCCTCTAAAGTGGTGATCCAGAAGTCGATCCGAGAGGGTTTTGGCCTGGTGGTGGCCGAGGCGCTGTGGAAGGGTACCCCCGTCGTCGCGGGCAATGTGGGAGGGATCCCGTTGCAGGTCATCGACGGAGTAGATGGCTACCTGGTGAGCAACCGGCTTGAATGCGCGCACCGCGTGCTGGAACTTCTTCAGCATCGCAGTTTGGCTAGGCAGTACGGTGAGGCCGGACGCGAGCACGTGCGGAGGAACTTTCTATCCACTCGAAACCTGTATGATTACCTGCAGGTGTTCAACAAGGTCGCCAAACCAAGGGATCAGATACCTCCGGTCTATTTGAGCCGAGCCCTGGGTAAGGCGCTTGAAGCAGAGAAAGTTGG
>JAMDCE010000243.1 GCA_023489135.1 Chloroflexota bacterium | reverse complement strand
TCGGCGAGTTCCTGGCTTGACCCCGATGGTGCCACGATCACCTGGGAATGCCAGATCTGTCACGAAAACGGGACAATCCGCGGCTGGGAAGGGACGCTGTGGGACCGGCGCCGCGGGTAGCCTTCGGTGACCCTCAGGATCGCCATGGGGAACGAGTTCGTCCTGGAGGACTTTGCCGCCCCAGGGTGAAACCCTTCTCATAGCCACTAGGTGGAGCCACCGGCAACCGGGCGATCACACACTTTCTTGATTCTCTGTTCTCCGTGTCCCTTGTCCTTTCGTTGAGCGGCTGGGGGGTACGCTCGCCGTGAACAGGACAAACGGATGCGCGCTGTTCATTGATCACGAGAATATCATGCTTTCCCTGCGGGGCATCAAACGCGACCCCATCCCCGGGCGTCTCGCGTCGGCTCTCAAACTCGCGGCAGCGGCCCACGGCCCCTTGATCATGGCGGAAGCCTCCCCAATTGGACCCGCTTCGAGAGGCAGGAAGAGTATGACTCGGCCGGTATCACCCCATTTCCGCCGGAGGGGCAAAGAACAGCGCGACCGGTGGCCGTGATCTGCTGCATCGCGCGCCCGCCGCTCCACCTTCACCTATCGCTCCCGGCCGGCACGGGCGCCGGTTCAGCGTTACGGAGCTCAAAACCTACGAGAGCTGCCCTCACCAGTGGTACCTGCGCTTTACCCGTGAAAACAAGACACCCCGAGGCGAGGGGTTCGTGGGTCACCGAACTCGCCAAGAAGTCCTGCAGGAAAGTATCCCCCGACATGGTACTAATATCCTGGTTCTTGCGCGTTTGCCGGTAGCACTGCGCAGCCCCAAACCTGTCGCTGCCCGGCGTCGCGGTCAGAACGGGGCTGGAACGGGAATACAGGTTGGAGGGCGCGGCCTGGACGACGGGCCGGTGGGGAGGCATGGACATGGCGCTACGGTCTGACCGTCGCAAACTCATTGAGGGCTTGGAAACCCTACTGGAAGCCAAGCTTCTAGTCTATTTCGTAGGGGATCGCCGGTTCTGCTCGGCTCAGATCGCCGAAGATGTGATTCGCCCCATGTACGACCACCTAACCGCTGTTAGATCAGAGTTGGATCGAACCAAGAAGCTAGCGCTATTCATTTACAGCGTTGGCGGGCTCATGGAGACACCGTGGAAGATCGTGTCCTTGCTCAGAGAATTCTCACCGACATTGCTGGCGATCGTGCCTTTTAAGTGCTACAGTGCGGCCACGATGATTGTAATGGCTGCCGACAAGATCATCATGACGGACCTAGCGCAGCTTGGACCGATTGACCCCAGCATGAGGGTCATGGGCCGAGGACCCGACGGCCAACCGTTCCCCATCCCTGACGTTTCGGTGGAGGATATCGCCGCCTATGTACGCTTTGCGCGTAACCGCGTCGGAATCGCGGACCAAGCTCAGCTCGGGCAGGCATTACAATCTCTCTCATCTTCGCTTCCGGCGCCAATCCTTGGGCAAATTGAGAGGACATATTCTCACATACGCCTGGTAGCTAGCAAGCTCCTATCCCGCCACCGGAACCCACCATATCAACCAGAGACAGTAACTAGGATCATAGAAACGCTCACTGAGAAGAGCTATACTCACGGCCATGGGATTGGCAGGGATGAAGCCAAGGAAATTGGCCTGGATGTTGAATACCCGGACGCCGAGGCCGCAGACGCGATATGGAAGCTGTATTGCGCTTATGAGGACTGGAGCCAGCTTGGACGAAGCGACGACCCTTGGTCATATTTCGAGGAAGATGGGCCAGATGAGGCGAAGGAAGAGAAAGTGCCCATTGCGATAGTGGAAAGTACAGCTATGGTCCACGCATGTCAAGGTGACCTGGTGTTCCGCCGAGTCAGAAGACCACCGCCCCCAAATCCGCAGATCAACGTCAACTTGTCAATCGGGCTGCAAATACCTCCACCTGTGGCTGAACCCGTGCAGCCAGGACAGACTCCCCAAGTCCCGTTGGAGGCCATTATCCAGCAGGTTCAACAGCAAATAATGCAGCAAGTGCCCGAAATCGTTAGGCGGGAACTGACACGCCAATCCCCCGTCGTGAATGTGGAGGCACAGTTCAGAGGGGCGCGTTGGGAAGGGCTTACCGGATGACTAATTCGGCCTTTGGGGTTACCACGCCTGGTTGGGTTGGAGCGGTGCCGTCATGGAACAAACGGGGAAAAGCGGTCACTGCCGGCTGCTCGGGTTGCTCCTGCGTGTTATTGGCGAGCAGAATTGTGCTTGATTTGATAATTCGAATCTGCTTGCCCTCGGGGCTTAGCAGGCGAATAGTGATGTCCAACCTCCCACCTCCCGGGCAGTTTGGCCAGCAACCTACTTCTATACTCATTGTCGTTACGCCTTCCTGGCGAGTTTAGTCCGCCTACGGGAAGATATTATGGCCAAACGAGATACATGTTAATAGGACACGGACCCAAAAGGGGTGACGTCTTAAACTGTCTGTAAAAAGGGATAGGTCTGGGCTACCATGGTGGTGAGCAAGACCACTACCCCCGAGAGGGGAAAAAGGAGACCCAGACCCATGTCCAGGATATCACCCAGCGAGCGTCTTAGCCAGATGGTAAACGAGTTGCGGCAAGGAACTGGGGCGGAGGACCTGACGGGCGAACTGGTGCGTTTGGGAGCGCGCAGGCTGGTCCAGGAGCTATTGGAGGGGGAGGTGACGGAGGCTCTCGGCCGAGAGCCCTACGCGCGGCGCGATGAGGGGCCGCGGGGCTACCGCAACGGCTATAAGGAGCGCCGGCTTGACACGGCCGAAGGCCGTCTGGCGGTAGCCGTGCCGCAGGTGCGGGATGGGGAGGAGCCCTTCCGGTCATCGCTGTGGCCGGCGCTCAGGAAACGCACGGAGGTCTTGGAGCGGCTGGTGGTCGAGATGTATGCGCGCGGGTTGTCGACGCGGGATATCGAGGACGCCCTGGCGGACTTGACGGACGGCCCTGGCTCCCTGCTCAGTCGCTCGACCGTGAGCCGGCTTTCCGAGGTGCTCTGGGAGGAGTACGAGGCCTTTGCCGGACGCGATCTTTCCGCCTACGAGGTGGTCTACCTGTTCGCCGACGCCGTCTATGAATCTCTGCGGCAGCAGGTTGGGCTCAAAGAGGGCGTGCTCGCCACGTGGGCGATCCTGCCCGACGGGAGTAAAGTCTTGATCCACCTCAGCCTGGGCAATAAAGAGAGCTACGAGCACTGGCTTGAGCACTTTCGCGACCTCGTGCGGCGGGGCCTGCGGCCGCCGCTGACGGTGACCACGGATGGCGCACCGGGGCTGATCAAGGCCGTGGAGGCGATCTGGCCGGAGGCGGAACGCATCCGCTGCTGGATGCACAAGATGCAGAACGTGTTGGACAAGGTGCCCGATGACGCGCGGCCGGGGCTCAAATCCTACCTCGAGGCGGTACGCGACGCGCCGGACTACGACATGGGCAAGCGAATGGCCGACCAGGTTATAGCCCATTTCGCTCACGACTATCCGTCAGCCATGCGCAGCTTCCAGGAGGATCTCGAGGCCAGCCTGGCCCACCTCAAGCTGCCGGCGGTCCACCGTAAGAACGTGCGCACCACGAACCTGGTGGAACGCAGCTTCGAGGAGGAGCGCCGCCGGGCCAAGGTGATCCCCCGCTTCCGGGGCGAGAAGGAGTGCCTTAAGCTGGTGTTTGGTGTGCTCTGGCGGGCCAGCCAGCGCTGGCGCAAGGTGCGGTTCAGCGAGCACGAGCGCCGCCAGCTCGATCGCTACATCGAACAGCGGCAGCGGGCGACCAATCAGAACAAACCAGTGTCCACCGTGGCATGACTCGGGCCAACCTTTTTACAGACAAAATGGGACTTGACCCCCAAAAGGGATTGGGCGCTTTCGTGTGAGGGCGAGGGAACGAGGAACATTGGCCCGGGGGGTTGGGACGTCCCTGGTCCCACCGGCTCAAACAGGTGCGAACCAGGGCATAGTCGCGCCGTTCCAGGGCGTCGTAGTAGGCCCTGATCAACTCCTCCGGCGCCAGTCGCGCCACGTCCTTCTCCCGCGGGTCCTCGTGATCGATGAAGGCGGGGATCCATGTCCTTGCTCAGTTCGTTGTTGTAGGCCAGTACAGCGCCAGCGGGTACTCGGCCGGGCGGTGCTTGAGGGCGGCGGGCTGCGGCCTCCGGTCGCCGGTCGGAACCCGGCTCAGTTCAAGCGGACTCGCCGTCCACGGAGCGGGAATAAAGTCGATCGCTTGCTGACCCATCGCCGTCTAAGCGCGACTCGTGGGACTTGCTGCCCCCAAAGCCGCAAGTTAAGCGAGGTAGCCGAGCGGGCAGGCCCTAAACTCCCTTTCTCATCCTCCCGAGTTCCTGCTCAAACATCTCCGTTGGGGGCACGAAGAAGTCGAAGGCCTGGTACAGTGGCAAGGTCAACTGCCTAACCACGTCCGGGAGGGCTGCGCCTATGCGGTTTGCAGCAATCAGACTCTCACTTTGGATCGCCACTTGACGGGCCACCCTCTCTTCGAGAAACGGCCAGCGATGGTTGGCTCTGAATACAAGTTTTCGACC
>JAMDCE010000104.1 GCA_023489135.1 Chloroflexota bacterium | reverse complement strand
CACCTTAACGGACGGAACGAAGAACTTTGCCGTCGTGGTCAATCGAAGTAATAATCCCAGCTCAATCTCAGTCAGTTCTTCCCTTGGAGGACGACTTAAGGATCTCGAGACCAGCACAATCTATGGGCTGAACGCTCCCATCAACTTTGCCGCGGGCGATGGTAAGGTATTTGAGTTGGTGCCTTAGACGTCGATCACAGCCGGTCTTAACCTTCACTCATTAGCCTTCAGTTTTCAGAAGTAGGCGCCTCTTGGCAGCCGGAGGCTGGGGCTGCCAAGAGGAGGAGTTCGCTCTGCCGGATCCTGAAGTCTCCCAGCACCATCCCCGATTTGGCCGTTCCAGACGCCATGAAAGCAGCTAACCCCGCCGAAACGACTCAATACGGTGCGCGGGAGAGGGTGGGATCAACGAAGCTTTCCATCGCCACTCAGGTGCGGCCATAGATGAATTAAAACCCCTCTTCAGACTGGTGTCACGAGTAGACACGAAGGATTCCTAGATCCCGGCTATCGGCCACCTGTATCCCGCTGGTGGCCGATAGCCGATGACCCTCGTTCATTTCTCAATCCTCCAACCTCCTCGAGAGGCGGCAAAGAAAACGCCGCCTGAGCATCAAGGAACAAACGCCGGAACAGGACCCGTTGACAAAGGTTGACATAATATGTATATTATAAGAGATAAAAGGAAATAGGGTGCGGGTACATCGTCGCGGCAGCGCAACTGGTGCCTGTTGAGGTTCCCCCTTTTCCCCTCTAGCCTCTCCGTTTGGGCTCTTTCCAGACCAGCAGACATCCCGAATAGTGCCGTGGGGCAATCATCAGTCGTGAACCCTCTGGCTGGGCGTAGCTATGGCCAATGGCCAAGGCCAGCCAAAAATTGGGGGTTCTGAAGAGAGAAGTCGTGCAGTTAAAAGGCGGCTTTTTCCTTCAAGCTCTCTTACAGTGATTGTGATTCAGCCCGCTCTGCTCGTGCCCGCAAACTGGTTGGTCGAATTGGTGCGGCCCAGCTTGCTGGGCCTCAACGGCAGGGCCGGTCCTGGCGCAGCAGCGGGTTTGCTCGAATGAAAGGTGGTAGACGTGAAGACTCGTCTTGTTGCGTTCAAAGGACTCCTGCTTGCGTCGGCGCTGGTGGCGTCATTCGCGACCATGGCCGTGGATTCGGCCCTCCCGGAGGACCAGTGTTCCGAAGCGGTATTTCAGCCTGAAGTGCACGAAATGGAGCAAACTGCGGTAGCTGCATCCAGTTTTCCTATCGGCGCTTTTGACGATTTCAACGCTCTGAATCCGACGTCGTTCGGCGCTCTTATCGACGATGCCAAAGCCCACAATCTTGATGGGGTGATGATCACCAACGGCAGCTTCGAACATAGCGGTCCCTTCCTTTCTGTTTCAGACAGCAAAGGTTTCAGCACTTTTATGGGACCACTACACGAGCTTAACGCGCGGTGGTATTACTCTCCCACCGTAACGGTCGATATCGCCACAGCTAGAAGCATCATCTACCCAATGGTGGATCAACTCTCGACTCATCCGAGTCTCAAGGGTTATTACGTCGTGGATGAACCGACCCTGGACCAACAGACAAAGGTTGCCCTGGCGGTCCAGGCCTTCCAAGAGCGGGACCCGGGTAGGGCGGCTTTTCCGCTCCTAGTCGGAACGGATAGAGTCGGCCCGATCTTCAATGCCGCTAACCCTAAGACAATGGTGATCGACGTCTATCCTTATGGTTGGCGCAATCCTGCGGGTGACACCACGATGAGTGGCTTTGGTTACTCAATGGATATGGTTTCCTACATCAGACAGGTAACGGCTGACAAACCGGCAACAACCCCGCTCTGGATTCTCCTTCAGGGGCACCAGTTCGGAGACGGAACGCGGGGATTTGATTTCAGGCAGCCCTCTCCGGTGGAAGCACGGCTGGAGAATTGGCTGGCCGTTGGCGAAGGGGCGAAGGGTATTTTCTGGTTCGTTTACAACTCTCAGCCGGCCCAGGGGTTAGTGGGTTATAAAGACAATCCGGCCCTTTTCGCGGAGATAAGTAAGCTTTCAAGGAGAGTCTCCGCCCTGCGGCCGGTCCTCCAGACTGTGAACAAAACCACAGACCGGTTTGCTGTCTCTGGTTCGGCTAACCCCTATGTTAGCACCTTAACGGACGGAACGAAGAACTTTGCCGTCGTGGTCAATCGAAGTGTTAAGCCCGCGACAATCACCATCAGTTCCTCCCTTCCAGGACAACTTAGAGATGTCGAGACGGGCAAAACCTATCTAACCTACACCCCAATTAACTTTGCCGCGGGCGATGGTAAAGTATTTGAGTTAGTACCCACGGTGTCGCGCAGATGTTGACCGGCTGGTCAGCGGCTCTTGAACCAGGACCATAAATCTCCGGGCTTAGAACGTTTGAAGGTTAGAACGTTGGAACATTCCAACGTTCTAACCTTCAAACAGACGTTCGTCCGGCCGGCCTATCGACTTGGAGCGTGAGGGCTTCAGCGAAACTTGTCTGGTAGGCTCCGGGCCGAATGAGCCCGTGCAGAAGGACACCTCGAATCTCAGGCTTGAAGAGGTCAATCTGAAATTGGTATACTAAGTTAAAGCCGTACGCGGTCCACTCGCGTTCCTTATAGTCTCGTCCAGCCTGTTCTGCCCGCAGCCACCTTCTTGCCGACCCAAACCCGCAATTCGCATCCTTAAACCCGCACTCGCTCACAAGATTCCACACCCAGGGGCATTTTCAGGTTTTCCCCGTTCTGGCGATATGAAAGCGGCTAATGAATCCGAAGGCACCTCGGCAGGGCCCAAGGAATGGGACTAGTCACTCCTGATCTAATAGTCCGTCCGCCGGGGTTTCGAGAACGCTCTCTCAAGGCATCGGGCCGGCGAATTATCGATCCAGATCCTGAGTAACTTCTTCGACCCATCCAGGCGCTTTGACCGAAGATGAACTGAGGTAATGATAAGCGCGTTAGTTCTCTTGGTACTCGAGACTGGAGGCGGCGAAGAGCAACGACTTGCCCGGAACGGATGGCCGAGTAACGATGCTCCGCTAGTGATGCGGTGGTACGACACCTCGCGGTTCCGGTATGCGATCCGGCAACCGCACTACTGGAGGTAGAATATGAAAATCCTCAAACTCATAGGCGCAGGCCTGGTGATCTTACTCTCAGTCGTCGGTCTCGTCGTTTGTGTTGGAGTGATCGTCGGCACCTGGGTGTTTGTCCCGCAAGCGAAAGATACCGTCACGAAGACCTTCGCTCCGGTCGAGGACCATCTCAATTCAGCAGACAACGATCTCACCAGGGTTAATACAACCATCGAAAGAGCTAGAAACGATTTGAAGGCAATTGACCAGGCAGCGGCAACTGTGGGCGATAGGATTTCCGGGGGTAGCCCCGTTCTTGGCGCGATCACCAGCACCGTCAATGGAAGTCTGTCTCCCGAGATCAAGGACCTGGTTCGCACTCTTGACACCGTTCAAGAGGTTTCTATCGCCCTAAACACTTCCCTAGAAGTGATCGACGCATTTCCAGGTATATCGGTGCCCAAACCTGCGCTGACCGTGACAAAGGTTGTTTCAGACAGTCTGACTGATTTGGCAGCGTCGACGGAAGAGCTGAAAACGAGACTTCAAGATATTGGGCAGGGTAAACAAGATGGACTGGCTTCGGCGGTGACTGGAATAACATCGCGCATTGATGCGCAACTAGAGAGAGTTCAGTCTTTTGTTACTGATATTCAGTCGTCGGTCAGGAGAATCGAAGCACGGATTCTGGAGTTGAAGTCCGAAATTCTAATGTGGATCGATCGCGTTGCCATTTTGGTCTCGCTGGTGCTATTGTGGGTCGGCGCTTCGCAGGTTAGCGTGTTCGCGCACGGTTGGTCATTTTTCAGCAGGGTTAGATGAGACTGGACCAGAGGACCGTTCGGCTTAACTATATTCTGAGACTTTCACTGGAGTCTACCCTCTCGGGACACGATATAAGGTTGTTGCTGCGGTGACATCTACCTCCAGGGAAGTCTCACTGATACTGCGCACTCCTTCAAGATTATTGAGGCGGGAGGCGAGTTCATCTTTGCGCCTCCCTCCCAGCCTCAAAGGTTCCTGCAATCACGGAGCAGTCGTTCGTGGCGACGGCAGGAACATATGCACAAACTGCAGGATACCGTAGATTATGGTGAACACGCCGATAACCAGGAGCAGGTCGAGGACCCCAGATCCCGGGAAGAGGAACAGGTAGGTGCCGACGAGGACCGATATGATCCCAGCCGCCACCAGCACCCACTTATTTGGCAGGAAGGTACCGAACCTTACAGCCCCACCGATCTCGCCGATTCCAGTCGCAATCGCCCAGGCCGCAAAGATGTACACCAGAAGCAGCGCGTTAACCCCCGGCCAGTATAAGGTGAGCAGCCCGGCTATAATCCCGATGAGACCTACGGCGACCAGCCATCCCCAATAATTGCTTCTAGATCCGATAGCCACTAGGCCCGAGAACAACGCCATTACGCCACAGAAGAAGGCGAATGTGGCGAAGGTGTAAAGAAACACCGAAACCGTGATGC
>JAMDCE010000312.1 GCA_023489135.1 Chloroflexota bacterium | reverse complement strand
GCCCGCCCCACAGCCATGAGAAATCTCAGACGAGCCCGAATCTCCTTCAGAATCTGCCGGGCGATGAGTTGCTCGCGCTCCGAGAACCTCGATCGTCCATTAGTTCGTTCGCGGTCCGACCACAATTCCTCGAAAAAGGCCACCGCTTCCTTGACCGACATTCGGGTGACATCGACGATAGACTTGCCGGTGATAGTGACGCTGAGGCTCTCTGGCTTAAGCCTTGAACCTTTGCATTCTGGACATGGGCGGGTGGTCATGTACCGCTCGATCTCGACTCTCACGTAGTCGGACGTCGTCTCTTTGTAACGCCGCCTGAGATTGGGCACAACTCCTTCGAAGGCGGTGTCGTACTGCCTGGCCCGCCCATACGCACTTTTGTGGCGGACGGAGATCAGCTCTCCGTTGTTGCCGTACAAGATGATGCCCAGGTGCTCGGCGTGCAGATCTCTCACCGGAACCTGAGTTGAAAAACCATATCGTCGAGCCACGCCCTCGAGAAGCTGGTTGAAGTAAGCGCTAGTGTTCTGCCCGATGCGGCTCCACGGCTGAACCGCTCCCTCGCCCAGGGTGAGGCTCTTATTGGGGATGATGAGATCGGGGTCCAGCTCCATAGTGGTGCCCAGACCGGTGCAAGCGGGGCACGCCCCGTGCGGGCTATTGAAAGAGAAACTGCGAGGAGCTATCTCGCCCAGGCTGATTCCACAATGCACGCAGGCGAAGTGCTCTGAGAAAAGCATCTCTTCGCCGCCTTCCACCGTCACCAGAGCCACACCAGTGCCCAGCTTCAGGGCCGTCTCTATGGAGTCGGCAAGCCGTGTCCGGTCCGGGTTGCCGACGACTGGTTGTGAATCGGCAAGGAGGCTGCTCGTCCCTTCCGGAGAATGGCCGTTCTGCTTGTGGATCACCAGGCGATCCACCACCACCTCGATACTGTGCTTACGGTACTTTTCCAGCTCGATGGTCTCGTCGATGTCGTGGATGCGCCCATCCACCCGAACGCGCACGTATCCAGCTTTGCGAACATCCTCCAGTATCTGCTGGTGCTCCCCCTTGCGGTCTTTGACCAGGGGGGCCATCACCATTATCCGGCTACCTTCGGGAAGTTGCTCTACGGAATCAACGATTTGTTCGACGCTTTGCTGACTTATCTCTCGACCGCATTGAGGGCAGTGCGGATGGCCGACCCGCGCGAAGAGGAGGCGTAGGTAGTCATAGATCTCGGTGACCGTCCCCACTGTCGAGCGAGGATTTCGTGAGGCGCCTTTCTGGTCGATGGAAACAGCCGGAGAGAGGCCCTCGATGTAGTCCACGTCCGGCTTCTCCATCTGCCCGAGGAATTGCCGAGCGTAGGCGGAAAGCGATTCCACATAGCGACGCTGACCCTCGGCATAGATGGTGTCGAAGGCCAGGCTGGATTTACCCGAGCCGGACAGGCCGGTGATTACCACCAGCTTGTCACGGGGTATCTCGACGTCTATGTCCTTGAGATTGTGCTCTCGTGCTCCGCGCACGATGATTTTATCCTGTGGCACCCTATCCTCTCGCCGGTTGCTTCTGAGCAGGATCGCAAAGTCTAGCAGGGGACACGTTTTCTGTCAAGCTGTCTCCCCCTGCGCCAGAAGTTCATCGTGCTCCTGAACCCAGCCGTTGGATAGTCCGGCCCGGTCCAGTTGATCGACGGCCTCCTCATACTCCTCCCAGCGCAAAGGGCGACTCAACGGGGGATAGCTCAACGCTCGGTGAGCAGGGAAGTACTGGTCCATCAGACTGACGTGTACTTCGGGTGAAAGTTCCTCGGCGACAAAGCGGAGCACTTCGCCGGTCTGGCTCAAACCGTTGGGCAGAACGAGGTGCCGGATAATAAGGCCTCGCGTGGCCACTCCTTCATTATCTAACATCAAATCTCCCACCTGGCGATACATCTCTTTGAGCGCGGCTCGATTGATCTCGACGTAGCCGGACATCTTCGACAGTTCCTTTGCCACGGCGTCGTCGGCGTACTTGGCGTCGGGCAGGTAAATGTCTACTACGCCGTCCAGGAGGGTCAGAGTCTCCAGTGTCTCCCAACCGCTGGTGTTGTAAACCAGGGGAAGGCGGAAACCCCGGGGAATGGCCTTCTCCAGAGCGGCCAGGATCTGCGGAACGAAGTGAGTTGGCGTGACGAAGTTGATATTGTGAGCCCGGCGTTGCTGGAGTGAAAGCATCATGCCGGCTAGCTCCTCCACCGAGACGGCCTCCCCGACCTCCATCTGGCTAATGGGGTAGTTCTGGCAGAACATGCAGCGGGCGACGCAGCGCGAGAAGAAGATGGTCCCCGACCCGTTGACGCCACTGATGGGTGGTTCCTCCCCGCGGTGGATGTTGTGGCTGGCGACGAGGGGTTCCAGGCCAGCACGACAGAAGCCCTGCTTCCCCTGGAGCCGGTTCGTGCCACACTTCCGCGGGCACAGATCGCAGGACTCGAGGCGCCGGTAAGCCTCCCGAACCTTCTCCGCGAGAACGCCATCGCTAGGCAATTTCAGATAACCTGGCTTAAACTCCGAATCCACTGAAGGTACTCCACCTCTGGTCGATCAGCCGACAGGATCGGCTGACGGCGAGAGCCGAACCATTGGGCAACTTAATATTATACCAGTAATGGCCTTCTTCGGCAGCCAAGAATGCAGTAGAAGGTGATAGCAGAAGCCAGGGCAGGCCGAAGAGACTGCGGCAAAGCGATGTAGGGTCCGGCAACGAACCTTCGCCGGACCCTAATGAATATGGTCTGCTGGGTTGGTAGAGAGGTTTGTGCGTCGACAGATAAGACAATTATTATCTATTGGTGAAAATCAGTCTGCTGAAGTATTGACAAAGCGAGGGCCTAGGAGTATAGTACTAGTGCTTTTAGCGCCCGCTACCAGGCGGCCCGCTGTTAAATGGCTAGTCGGAGGGTCGCCAGCATTCTGCTACATCGAACTCGTTGCTCCCCCAGCACGGTCGACGGGGTGGAGAGGTTTTCAGCCCCAGTCGGGCAGCGGGGTCAACGGTCCGCTTCCTTTTAGTTGACTCGTGAGCCTTGCCAGATAGGAGAATGGACCTCGGTCTGGCTGGTCATCTAGGGGAGTGCTGCCCACGAGCCGCACGGATGCGCTAATTCGTGGTTATGAATAGATAGAATCAACCGCTGTCGAGCCCGCCAGAAGGGTGCGCCGGAAATCTCTGTTGCGCCATCGGGGGAAGACCGAAGGTTGGTTTGTGACTCGTATCTGGACGAATCCGCAGGTTCGTTTTCTGTACCACGAACGATTGTCTGGTATGCGGGATGTCCAGCTAGTCGTCCAGATGTCAACTATTACTTCTTTGATCGCAAGCACGGGGAGCGCTGAGGAGTGGCGCTCCTACGGCAGAGGTGATGGGTGCCTTGCGAGGCGGTAACGGATTTGCCGCATTCCTGGGGAATGCTCTAATCTGGTCGCAGATTATCCCCTTCCCGGTGAGTTCAAACCGCAAATCCCCTATCGCCGAACGAAGACGGAATAGACTTGAGCTCCGAGGTAATTGGAGCTGGAGCTTTCCTGCTTCGTCATCCTGAAGAAGAAAGGAGGTGAAAAAGTAAGGATGAAAAAGGCACTTCTGATCCTGGGAGGAGTTTTGCTATTGACCCTGGGAGCGGTGGGCCTGGCTTCAGCCAACGCCGGGCCTCACGGCAACTACGGGGGTGGCACTTCGACCCCCGATGGCTGCGCGGGCTGTCACAGGGCCCACACCGCCACTGGCCCCTACCTGTTGGCCGCGGCTAGTCCAGACGCGCTCTGCGAGATTTGCCACGGTGCCACTGGTAATACCGACGTGTTCGACGGCCTTCTCACCAATCTGAGCAATCGGACTCTGAACGGTGGTGGCTTCCGCTACATGGGTGGTACTACCACAAGCCATACCGCCTCAGTCACCTCGAAGCACGATGTGGCTGGAGTTAGCGGGACCACCGTGACGGCCTGGGGAAGCAATCCGGACGGTGCCGGATCGCAGGGCCAACTGGAGTGCGTCAGTTGCCACAATCCCCACGGTAGCAGCAACTACCGGATCCTGAACGACTCGGGCACGTGGGCAGCCACGCCATCTGCTGGCGTGCTGACGTTCCAGAGCAGTCAAGTGGTCACGATCTCCGCAGGGTCCCTCACGGAACCTACCGGCTACGGCAGGTACGGGCCAGGGTCGTGGGATGCCCTGTCCAACACCTACTACACCAAGGGCATCAACGATTTCTGCTCCACCTGCCATGAGATGTATCTGACCAAGGCAGGCTCGGCCACGAATCCGTCGTCGGAGTCGGCCTACTACTACTACCCGGGCAAGCAGGACACCGGTTCTGGCGCCACCTACCGGTATCGCCACCAGGTCTCTGTGTCGTCTGGCGCGGACGAGAACAACAAGTACAAGATGCTGCGCTTTGCGGCGACTAACTCTAGCGCTGAGATTCGCGATTCGATGACTTGTCTGACCTGTCACTTCGCCCACGGCACTTCGGCCACGGCTGAGACGTACTCGGCTGCGGCCTCTCCCGCCGGTGATAGCGCCAACTTGCTCTACGACAATCGCGGCG
>JAMDCE010000647.1 GCA_023489135.1 Chloroflexota bacterium | reverse complement strand
CGAGGTATCCATGCGCAAACTGTTCGAACCGTCGATGGTGGAGGTCAAGGGAGAACTGGCAACCGCATAGAAGGCGTTGGGTCAGAGCACCGATGGCTAATTTCCACCACTTGACGGGACACTACCCCGCCAGGGCGACCGGGAGGCTACTTGGCAAAGGTTGATAACCGTTATCGGGTCCAAATGGGCGCGGTGATGCCAAAGGCTCCCGAAAAAAGGAATAGACCACTTGACATTGTGGTCTATCGTGCTCGGTCTTGCCAGAGTTTTGGCGTCCCTGGAGGGGCTCGAACCCCGACCCACTGCATAGAAGCTACGTATCTCGGTTGCTGTCAAGATTTACTGAATGCACTCAATGGCACTGGAAGCATCACCACAGCCACCAATGGTGTCGCTTCCTGTATGGCAGGGAAATTCGTTCCTCACCCCTCTACTTGGGTGCCGACAGCTCGACAAGTCTCTGGGTGAGCAGCAAGACGATCCCGTCCGACCGCCGTAGGTCTTCATTTCTCACGTCTAACTTGCGTCGTAAGTAATCAACCTCATTCTCCAGCCGCGCGATCAGCCGCTCGCAGTGGTTTAGCGGCGATGTGTCCTCACGCGGCTCGGCCTCCCCGTTGGATCTTCTGTCCCGCGACGTAGTGAACGTGACCAATCGGATCCGTTTCCTTACGTCTTCCGGGGAAATCTTCAGTTTCTCGGCTGCTTCTTCGAGGGTCAAGACTGTGTTTCCATTCGATTCCATTCGCTTTTCCTCCGAGTTGCGGCGTTAGAGAGAGAGGGAGAAGTATCTTATCCCCGCTGCAACAGTGCAACGGTGCTATCCGGGATCCTGCAAAACCTCTTGCCAATCCGGCAGGTCAGAGTATGTGACTGATGATCAGGTTATGGGCAATACAGCCTCTCCGTACCCTGTCCACGTACGCAGATGCGCCGTTCCATCGGGCGCCAGAACGTGTTCTGGGGTGAGAAGTATGTGGTGGGCCGGCTCTTTGCGGTAGCTCAGGCGCTTCGTCATAGGTTTTGCTACCAGTATCTCTAGCTGGTTTGTGAATCGCGAATTATGGTAAGTCCGTTGGGGCTTAGGATGAAGACGTATTAGGACAATAGGGGCTTAGGCTCGCCGATCAAGCCAAGTATAGCGCGCAGGTCAAGATATGATACTGGGAGAAAGAGCGATAGAAGGAGAGAAAGAAAGCCGCTAGACTGGGTAAGATCCCCCATTAGCGGCTTTTCTGTGGCTCAAGGGGAGTCCCTACCCCCGACCCACCGCTTAGAAGATGGTTGGGATGCCGTTGTATCCGCTGCAGAAAGGCGACCAAAAGAGTCTTTACATCCTCGCGTTTCGCCGCTATAATCCCCGCTCAGGAATAGCTACCTGGTTCAGGGATCGCCAGGTGACCTTAGCCAGGCTTTCCATGAGCCGTTGCTTCCACGCTGTCTATAGCCGACCTGCTGGGATTGCGGCGAGTACCTCCACTAGTTTTCCTTTCTGTCTGGATTACTGATAGGACCATACCCAATTCCAGGCACTTTCAGGAACACCGTCTTCACCCTGGAGGTCTCAGATGAATGTAATGTTCGGCTCTCTGTTACGGTTTCTAGGGACGCTCGTTCTGCTGGTCGCCTTTCTGCCCGCCAGCGGAATAGCGAGTCCGGCCACCGCTGCGGCCGTGCCACCCGCTCCTGCTTCCGACCGGTCCCGGTTGGAGTCAGCCGCCGCCAGCTCTCCCCTCATGTTCGTGGAGAACGTAGGGCAAGCCGACGCCCGCACTCGCTTTGTCGTCCAAGGCCCTGGTGGCGCCATCTTTCTTACGGAAGATGGTATTTGGTACAGGATGGTGGACGGGCCCCAGGGTAAAGAACCTCAGGGGCTACCGCTCAAAGGCGAAGGAATCGGGCCGGCCCTGGTCCCCATCAGCGCGGAGCAACGCAAGGGCGTCGACCTGAAGGTGATTTTCGACGGCGCCAGGCCCCATCCCCGGCTAGAGCCATTTGGCCGTCTGGAGACGCGGGTTTCTTATTTAATTGGCAACGATCCTTCCAAGTGGCATTCCGACGTACCGGTGTGGGAAGGAGTACGGTACGTCGACCTGTATCCAGGGGTCGATCTGGAGATCACCGGCGAAAACGGCCGGCTGGTGCAGAAAATGGTAGCCAACGACGGCAACAATTTGAGAACCGTCGCCCTGAAAGTGGAAGGAGCGGACCAGGTGAGGCTGGAAGAGGGCCGAATCAAGCTGGCCACGGCCCTGGGCGATATAACCTTGCCCCCTTTCGCACCGGTTGCGCGGGATGGGGCCACGCTACAAGAACTAGAGAGCGGGCCAATCCTGAACGGGAACGTTGTCGCTCGGCCGTTCGCGGATCCAGCGACTTTGTCCGTCACGGCGGCTCTGGTAAGTTCGTCCGATCTACTCTTTTCCCCTTTTCTTGGGGGGACCTCGGCCGACGAGGCCGCCGCGATTGCGGTGGATCGCTCTGGCTTCGCCTACGTAGCCGGGGAAACCAGTTCCAGCGACTTTCCTGTCACCGCCGGACCCTACGACCCCTCTCTCAATGGCGGGACCGACGTGTTCGCGGCCAAGTTCAATAGGGCCGGCACGGGGCTGGTATATGCCACCTTCCTGGGCGGGGCCGCCGATGATCGGGCTAACGGCCTGGCCGTGGATGGTTCCGGGTCGGCCTACTTGGTTGGGGAGACGAGTTCCATGGGCTTTCCGACGACCAGCGCCGCCTTCCGCAAGACCTATGCCGGCGGCTCCCAGGACGCCTTCGCCACCAAGCTGAGTCCTTCCGGGAGCGCTCTCACCTACTCCACCTTTCTGGGCGGCAACGACCACGACTACGCTAAAGCCGTTGCCGTCGACACGAATGGCTCGGCCTACGTGGCCGGCTACACCACTTCCAGTGACTTCCCCTCCACCCCCAACGCCTACGATCCGTCCTTCAACGGCTTTGGCCAGGCGGATCCGTTTCTGGTCAAGCTCAATTCCTCGGGGAGCCAACCCGTTTACGCCACCTTCCTTGGCGGCACGGCCAGCGATGCCGCTTATGGTGTCGCCCTCGATGCCAGCGGGGCGGCCTACCTTACCGGTTTCACGACCTCGGGCGACTTCCCCGTCACTCCTGGCGCCTTCGACCAGGGATTCAACGCCGGAGGGTACGACGGCTTCGTAGTGAAGCTGAACCCAGCGGGCACCACATTGATCTATGGAACTTATCTGGGTGGCAACAATCTGGATGGCCCCTTCGGTATCGCCGTGGACCGGCTCGGCTGGGCCTACGTAGCCGGGGTGACCTTTTCGTCAAATTTTCCAACAACTCCAGGTGCCTTTGACCACACTTTCAACGCCTCTGGCCTTAGCGAGGGCTTCGTCGCCAAACTTCAACCCTCGGGGAGTAGCTTAGTCTACTCCACCTTCATCGGGGGCAGTAGCTCTGATTCCTTGAAAGGTATCGCCGTCGACCCGGCCGGAGCGGCCTTTGTCGTGGGCACAACCTCCTCCAGTGACTTTCCAACCACTCCCGGGGCTTTCGATCGAGTCCTCAACGGAGACGACGCGCCGATGGCGCGGTTGGCTCCCAACGGCGCCAGCCTCGGCTACTCCGTCTTCCTCGGCGGGGCTTCCTCGGAGGAGGGCCTGGCCATTGCCCTGGATGCTTCCGGAGCGTCTTACGTAGCGGGAAGGACGGCTTCAGCGGATTTCCCAATCGCAGCGGTGACGTACGACCATTCCTTCAACGGGGTCGCAGACGGCTTCGTGGTGAAGTTGCGGAGCACCAATTCGTTACATCTTCCAGTGATCCTGGACAAGGCCTATGGGGGCTGGACTACAGGTGTAAATATCCGCAACCCCTACAGCGCGGCCAATACCGTCGAAATAATCTACTACGACCAGCAGGGCCACGCCGTTGGGTCGGATTGGAAATCCTTGCCTCCCAATGGGAGTTGGGGGATTTACACCGGTGGAAGGTTTGGCGAGAACTGGGCTGGCTCGGCGATTGTTCAGAGCGACCAGAATGTTGTGGCGGTGGTGAACGAGGTGGGTCCGGGCGCCGCTGCGATGGGCTACTCCGCCGCCCCACCAGCCAGAACAGTTTTCCTTCCCGTGGTTCTGGATAGCGCTTATGGGGGATGGACCAGCGGCGTCGGCATAAAGAACACGTCTACGGCAGCCGCACTGGTTACCATAGCGTACTACAGCTCTGCCGGTGCCCTGGTAAAATCGGAATCCCAAAGCGTACCTTCGAATGGTTACTGGGGCACCTACCAGGGCGGGAAGTTTGGTGGCAACTGGGCGGGCTCGGCCATAATAACCGCCGCTGAAGGAGTAGTGGCCGTCGTCAATGAGGTTCACTCCTCCGGGAGAGCCATAAGCTACAATGGGTTCCCCCAGGCGAGCACCAAGGTGTACCTTCCGGCTATGCTGAACAACGCTTACGGAGGATGGACTACTGGAGTGGCCGTGCAGAACCCCAACCTCAACCCAGCAAGCGGCACCATTACCTATTATGACAACGCCGGGGCGCCAAAGGCCTCCAAAAACCTTAGTATCCCTGCGCACGGATCCCTGGGACTATACCAGGGATCCGTG
>JAMDCE010000040.1 GCA_023489135.1 Chloroflexota bacterium | reverse complement strand
CCTTCCCTTTAGGTAGATTCCGTGCCTGACACACATTTCTCCTCTGAAGAAACGATGGAGATTGGCGGGAAGCACTCACACTTCTCGGCGCGAGTGCTGAGATGGGTGTTGTAACTCATTTTGCGCTCCTTCTGGAAAGTGAGCCCGGATTTGCGAAAAGGGCGCAATCTTCTAGAGAGTGCCCTGAAATAGGTTCGGATAGCCATGGCATCAAACTTGCACTGGGTCCAGGCAAAGCCACGAAAACGAAGCCAGGACGTGAAACCGCGTAGACTGCAGAACCAGGGAGAGTAGAAAGATCGAGATCGGCGAGGTTGGCGAATTTGGGCTGATCGATTTGCTGTCACGAGAAGTTGCTCGAGGTCAGTCTCTGCCGGCGAATCTGCTGATCGGCATTGGCGACGACGCCGCCGTGTGGACCACTGCCCCCTCGCGAGCTTCTGTGATCACCACCGATGCTCTGGTCGAAGGGGTTCACTTCGACCTGCGGACCACCACCTGGTTCGACCTGGGCTGGAAATCGCTGGCGGCCAATATCAGCGATATCGCGGCGATGGGCGCAGTCCCCACCTTCGGTCTTATCACCTTGGGCCTGCCGTCACGAATTCAGGTGGAGGAAGCTTTGGATCTCTACCGTGGAATGCAGGCGATTGGCGCGGAGTATGGCACCTATGTGGTCGGCGGCGACACGGTGGCGTCTCCGGACCGCGTGTTTATCAACGTCGTGGTCTGGGGCGAGACTCTGGAATTCCAGCCAGACCGGCCCGTCACCAGCCGGGAAGACCTCCCTCTCCTCCTCCGAAGCGCCGCCAAGTCAGGTGACCTGATTGCCGTCACCGGCTATTTGGGCACCTCTCTGGCCGGGCTCAAGTTGCTCCAGGGCCGGCTAGATCTCCCTGCAAACGTGGCCAGCGTTCTGAGCGAAGCTCACTCGAGACCCAGGCCGCGCGTACAGGAGGGCCTTCTCCTGGTCCGGCAGGGGGTAACGTCTGGCATGGACATTAGCGACGGCCTTTTGGGCGACCTGGGAAAGATCTGTCAGGCCAGCCAGGTGGGAGCCGTCGTCCGCTACGACCGAGTGCCGGTCCACCCAGCCGTACGTGAGGCCTTTCCTGAAGATTATCGGGACCTGGCGCTGCTGGGCGGCGAGGATTATGAACTGCTGTGCGCCGCTTCGCCACAAACTATGAGGGACGCGCAAGCAGCTTTTGAGAAAGCCGGGGCCGCTCCGCTAACGATCATAGGGGAAATAACCGAAGGACGGACGCCGCAGCCGATCCTGGTTCTCGACGAGCAAAATCGAGAGATTAGACTTCCTGGAAAAAGCTATGAGCACTTTAGCCCGTCGCCGTCGTGAGGCCGCGGCACGACCGAAAGAGCACAACACGGAAGTAATCTCTCGCAGTGTCCTGCGGACACAGCGGCTAGGAGTCCTTATGGGCCGGCTTGCAGATAGGGGCGATGTGATTCTGCTCCAGGGCGAACTGGGAGCAGGCAAGACCGCTTTGACTCAAGGTATTGCCCATGGCCTGGACATCCACGGCTACGTCACCAGCCCAACCTTCACCTTGATCAACGAACACTATGGCCGTTTACCGCTCTATCACATCGATCTATACCGGATCCAGGAGGCGGCCGAGGCCGCGGCCATCGGTCTGGAGGAGTACCTTTACGGTAGAGGCGTTTCCGTCATCGAATGGCCCGAGAGGGCCCCGGAATTCTGGCCGGAAGAACATCTCCTGATCAAGATCACCAATCTGGGCGGAAACAAACGGAGACTCGTTTTCAAACCAGTGGGGCAAAGGTACCGGAAACTGCTGGCCGAATTGCGGGGCAAACAGTTCGGCCACCAACCCTAGGTGCAGACAGGTATGTTACTGGCTTTCGACACTTCAACCAGCTACACCAGCGTTGCCGTGTACGGCCGCGATGTTGTTCTGGCTGAAGAGAGCTGGCCAGCGGAGGGGGATCAAACCAGGCAGCTTCTCCCAGAAATCGATCACCTTCTTGGTCGCCTTGGCGTCGGTCCTCGTCAACTCACCGGAATAGGGGTGGGTCTGGGCCCCGGATCGTTCAATGCGCTGCGGGTGGGCATCAGCGCCGCCAAAGGCCTGGCCTTTGCGCTGAACGTTCCTCTTCTGGGGATTCCCAGCCTCGACGCTGTCGCCCTGCAGTATTTGGGGCTCAGCATGCCTTTAGCGGCTATCTTGCCCGTTGGCCGGGGACGCATTGCCGGGGCCATCTACTATCCTTCGGGTTCGGTTTGGCTGAAACCGGAAGAATACCGTAACATGAGCATAGAGGAATTATGCGCTGAAGCCGCGGAGACTACTTTTTTCGCTGGCGAAATGGATGACGAGATGGTTGAAAGGATTCGACTCCTTCTAGGACCGCTGGCCATCCTTGCCCCTCGCTCGGCCTGGCTGCGACGGGCCGGGTACCTGGCCCAACTGGGGTGGGAGCGGCTCCAGCGTGGCGAGAAGGACGATCTTGAAAGCCTTCAGCCTCTATACTTGCAGGCGCCAGCTATAGGGAAACGAAGGCAGGCCCAGGGGTAGTTTTGTCTTACATCATTGAACCCATGCGAGTTGAAGACATACCGGAGGTTATGGAGATTGAGAAAGAGTCTTTTAGCCTTCCCTGGCCCGCCAGCGCCTATCGGCGCGAGCTGCGCACGCCCAGCATTAATCGCTACCTGGTAGCCAGACACTGCACCGGTCCGCTGCCACCTCCGCCTGAAGAAAGAGATGACAATAAGCGGCACTTCTTATCGTCGCTTCTCCCTTTCGCTTTTCACCCCTCCCCGTCTCCCAGTCCCTACCCTATCATCGGCTACGGAGGATTGTGGCTGATGATTGACGAGGCTCACATCACCACTCTGGCGGTCAAGCCGGAGCACAGGGGACACGGAGTCGGCGAGTTGCTGCTCGTGGGTCTGATCGAGACAGCTATCGAGATGAATGCGTCCTGGGTTACTCTAGAGGTGCGAGTCTCCAACTACGTGGCCCAGAACCTGTACCGCAAGTACGGATTCAAAGAGACAGGGATCCGCCGCCATTACTACAGCGACAACGGGGAAGACGCGCTGATAATGTGGTCCGACCCGGTCAACTCGGTCTCTTTCCAGAAGGTGCTCCAGAAACTCAAGACGAGGCTGGCAGAGAAACTGTCCAAAATAGAGACTGAAGCGCCGCCAAGCCCGTCGGAATCGAAGTCCTTTGAACATCCTGAGCATTGAGACCTCCTGCGACGAAACGGCTGCTGCCGTCGTGGCCAACGGACGCCACCTCTTGGCCAACGTCGTCGCTTCGCAGATCGAGATCCACCAGAAATACGGTGGCATCGTTCCCGAGGTAGCTTCGCGACAACAGGTCGTTTGGATCGTCCCCGTCCTACGGGAAACCTTGGAGCAGGCGGGCCTGGGCTGGGACGCCATCGACGCCGTCGCAGTGACCTTCGGGCCGGGCCTGGCCGGCTCGCTTCTCGTCGGCGTCAACGCCGCCAAGGCCGTGGCTTTCGCCCGGAAGAAAGATTTGGTGGCCGTTAATCACCTGGAGGGCCACATTTACGCCAACTGGCTGATCCCTCCCGGCCAACCCTCTGACCTTCCCGAGCCGGCCTTCCCTCTGGTCGGCCTAATCGTTTCGGGAGGCCACACGGACCTCATTCTAATGACCGGCCATGGTGAGTACAAACCTCTGGGGCGGACTAGGGACGACGCCGCTGGTGAAGCTTTCGACAAAGTGGCCCGTCTCCTCGGTCTGGGTTATCCAGGCGGACCAATCATCCAGCGCTGCAGTGAGGAAGGGAACTCCCAGGCGGCGATCTTACCCCGCGCCTGGCTTCCCGGCACTTACGATTTTAGTTTTAGCGGGCTCAAGACTGCGGTGATGCGGAAGGTGGAACAGCCAGCCGAGCATAGACCGCGCCGGCTAAGGAAGGCAGGATCGGAAGCTGGTGACCGATGCGACAAGACGGTAGATTCCGTCAAAGTGGCCGACATCGCCGCGGCCTTCCAGGAGTCAGTTGCCGATGTGCTCGCCACCAAGACGGCCAGGGCGGCCAAAGAGTACGGAGCGCGGCAGATTCTCCTGGCCGGCGGTGTCGCCGCCAATTCAGCCCTCCGCCGCTTGATGGTCGAGCGGGCCGAGGTGCCCGTCTACTACCCGCCTCCTTCTCTTTGCACCGACAATGCCGCGATGATCGGCGCCGCGGCGTTCTACCTATTCGAGAAGGGTCTCCAGCGAGGCTGGGATCTGGACATCAAACCGAACCTTCCCCTGGTGTCGCCCTAGCATGATCATTCCCATTGGCCGGTATTGCTTGCCAGGCAAGCGGTTATGTATAATCCGGCTCATCGGCTCAACCAGACGCGTGCACTAAAGCAGCGGAATTCTAGCCAAGGCATTTGCCGGGACTTGCTTAAAGAACGCCCTGGACTTCCAGCAGGTTTCGTGGCATAGATCTCTCACAGGTCTCGAGCTAGAAGAATGTTCGTACCCGCCTGGCAACCTGCGGGAGCATTAGTTCCGTAACCTCCCGCAGGTTACGCCATAGTTCGGATGACGGTCAAGTAGAGTACCTGCGGGAGGTTACGGAACTAATGCT
>JAMDCE010000178.1 GCA_023489135.1 Chloroflexota bacterium | reverse complement strand
CGCCTTCTAAATCCTCGCTTGTCCGATTTCTTAGGAACCCGTCCGACCGGTCTCGCAGGCGATCTCCATCACCCTCCCGCAATCTCGCCGTTACTCGCCGAGCAACAAACACACCTGCTTGCAGCTATTGTAACCAAAATTGCCCCAAAACGCAAGCTTTAGCAGTCTCTCAAGATGCCGTCCGTTCCTAGTGCTGCTTATCATCGAACGGGCGCAGGCAGCGGATGGTCTGCTCTTAGGGCAAGACCCCGTTTTTCGCGATCAGCGGGAAGTTGGTTGTGTAGGCAAAAGAGACCGTTCGAACGAAAAAGGGTATGTGCAGATCCCTAGCGCCGTGCTGCAAAACGACGAATCCCTCGTAGTCCCCGGGCGCCACGTCACTGGTACCAGAAATAGAGAGGCTAAAGGTAACGGTCCCGCCCGGCGCGACGTTGACAGACGGAGCAGGAGAGAACACCTGAAGCCCGGCCGCGGTAATCACCTGTGTGACGCCGATCGTCCAGGTCCCTCCGGCACCGGAAACATCTTTCACCGTGAAGCCCTTGGACAGGTTTGCCCCGCCCGGAGCGACGTTAACCTGCCCGAAGCTGAAGGACGGAGGATAGATGGTCAGGCCCGGGTCCATCGCTTGTTGGAGACCGATTCGTCCTCCACCCCGCTGCATCACCGTGGTATCGTTGGGAAACGAGCCGTACACGGGCGTTTTGGCCGTGTTGATAAGTGCCGACTTAACTTGTGATGCCGTCCACGAGGGATAGAGCTCCTTCAGCAAGGCGGCCGCGCCGGCCACGTGAGGGGTTGCCATGCTGGTTCCTGAGAGGTAGCCGAAGGAGCGACCAGGCAAAGACGAGAAGATGGACACTCCTGGGGCGACCAGGTCCGGCTTTATCGATAGATCGGGGTTCGGGCCACGCGAGCTGAACCCCGCGAGATAGTCGGACTTGTCGCTGGCACCCACGGTGATCACATCGGGCGAGGTGCCGGGAGACAACAGGGTGTACGATCCCGGGCCGATGTTCCCTGCGGCGGCGGCGAAAACGACTCCGGCTTGAGTGCCGTTGTGAATCGCATCGAACAAAGGAGGATCTCCCACAGGATCAGGAGGCCCGCCAAAGCTCATGTTGACCACATCGGAACCGTCGGCGACGGCATCGTCGATGGCCTGAATGATCTCTGGCGTGTCGCCATTTCCGCCCGGCCCGAGGAGGACCTTGTAGTTCATCAGAAAGGCCCTGGGCGCCACGCCGGAGATGGTCCGCGTCACGCCGAAAGACGGGTCAAAGGCGGCGAAATCAGGTATGCCTGCAGCTATGCCGGCGACATGGGTACCGTGGTAGTGCTCGATGTTTAGGGTTCCAGTTTGGCCTGGAGGCGTGTACAGCTTGGCCACAATGACCTTGTTGGTGACGTAGCTCGGATTTCCGACACCGCGCGGCGGAGGATAGCCACTTGGAACTCCCAATGTAGGGTCCGTCAGAAAGGGCTGCGTCTGATCTATACCGGTATCGAGGATGGCTATCTTCTTGCCGAGCCCCGCCTGTGACAGTCCACCCAGCCTCGACCAGAGAGCGGGGGCATTAATCAAGGGCACGCTCACATCGAGAGTCACGTGAAAGGTTCTGCTGGGCGAGATGCGCTTCACCCCCGGCAACTGCTTCAGGTCTTCTATCTTAGATGCCGGCAGCGTGACCGCCAGTCCGTTCAGGACCACCTCGAACTCGCGGCTAACCGTGGCGTCGGGGATGGCCTGAGCCAGCGCCCCCCTCAGATTCCCGTGATCCTGCGCGATCCTGGAAAGATACTCCCTGGATTCCTGCGATTCGAGGTCCATTTTCTTCCCCCCACGTGGACGCACATCCCCGGCAGGTCGGTGCACCTGCCCGATAGCGAGCGGAGGCTGCTCCATCTCCACGATCACCGTGATGGGGCGGTTGTCGCGCGTGACTCCGAGAACAAGCCGAGGGGAAACGAGCCCGAGGACGAATCCGAGGATAATGCCGAAGGTAACGCCCACGAGCAAGGTTGAGACAATGCTCGTGCCGGCCGGGTGCAGTTTACCAAGATAGCCCAAGCCTTTTGGTCCCTTCTCAGTGCGGAACTCATCCAAGTCACGATAGCACAAAACTCACGTCTAAACAAGATACGAGGATCACAGAATCACGATCAACGCGGCAGGCAAAGGCAGCAGCAGCAAGCGAAGTTGACAGGCCGGTCCGAAATTAGCTATAATCGCCGTGTCGACCGTCAACAAGCCTGATGGTTGTTCTCGCGGGAGTAACTCAGTTGGTAGAGTGCCTGCCTTCCAAGCAGGTTGTCGCGAGTTCGAGTCTCGTCTCCCGCTCCAAAATGGGGTAAATCCCTATATTTCCTCCAAGAGCCGCCCTGAAATAGGGCGGTTCTTCATTTTTCGGCCCGAAGACGGCCTCAAGTGGGGATTGGTCTAATTTCTCGACTCACGACATAAATGCAGGTGAGCACCTGCCTTCCAATTTAAGTCGTGGCCAGCCACCATTTACTTGTCACTTGCTTGTCTATCAAACCATTAACAAAGAAGGGGGACAAGTATAGCATGTGCGCGAAGAGGTGGAGCGATTTGAATCCGGCAAAGCTGACACTGGCCAGTCTAAAAGAACACTTCGAGGTCTTCAACCGCAGCGAGGGCAAATCACGCAAGACCGTCGCGTGGTATAACGAGACCTTGCAGGACTTCATCCGTTACTTAGAGAGGCAAGCCATTGCTCCCATACTTGCAGCCGCCGACGAGTTGGCTGTGCGCCGGTACATTCTGGACCTCCAGTCCCGGGAGGTGAACGGCAAGCCTTTGTCCAGCCATTCGGTGAATTGTCGGGTCCGGGCGCTGCGCGCCTTCTACAACTGGCTTTTTCAACAGAAATACACGCGACGACACCTGCTGGAGCAACTCAAGCCACCAAAACCCGAGGAGAAGATACCCGAACTCTTGACGGAGGACGAAATCGCTCGGCTTTTCGCCTCGTTTAATCCATTCACCGCGTTGGGTGCCCGCAATACGGCGATCCTGGCTTTGTTTCTGGATGGCGGTCTGCGCCTTTCGGAACTGGTGAACATGAAGGACGATAACGCCAATCTCTCTGAAGGGCACGTCAAGGTTCTGGGCAAAGGTAGGAAGGAGCGGATAGTCATTCTCGGCGCCAATAGCCAGCGAACTTTGTTACACTACCGCCATCACTTCAGGCCAGAGCAGGCTCATCCTGGCATCACCAATTTTTTCCTGAGCCTGGAAGGGTATCCACTAACGACGTCGGGACTCCAGAGCATGTTCGCACGGCTAGGAAAACGTGCTGGCGTGCCGCGATTGCACGCCCACCTATGTCGCCATACCTATGCCACGAACTTTCTTCTGTGTGGGGGTCCCGAGCTTCTCCTGAAGCAGAACCTTGGGCACACCACACTTAAGATGGTTGATCATTACGCCCATTTGGCCGACCAGCAAGCAGCACTTGCCAGCCGGGATTACTCCCCTCTAGACCACATGAACCTCCGACCGCTGCGACGTCGGAAAGGTGGCACGAAACCGATGTCTGGTCGCCAGAGTAAGCAAACTATTCGCAGCACCAGTACGCGCAACATAACGTAAATCCGCCTCTTGAGGGCGGATGTTTGTGGAAGGAACTGCTCTCGGTTGCAGGGTCAGATCTGAACTGACGACCAATGGCCTAATAGTCCCCTGCCCTACAACTGAGTTACTCTGCCTGGTTTACAGCCACTCTTGAAGCCATTTCCGATGGGTTTCTGGGCTCACCCCATGCTTGGTCTGCCGCCCACCGTCCATGGGATTTTACGATCTATTGTTGTGACCTGTCGGTGGTGTATGGCAGGCAACTCCTTCTTCACCTGCCCCACAGCCATCTTCGGTGGTCCCGCTTGGCTTGGGTTCAGAACGCTCCAGGTGCCCTCAGCCTTGCCCAACATCATCAACCACGTGGAGAGTCTCAAGCCGGCCAAGTTGCCGGCTGAGAGAATCACCACGTCGGTACTTGGACTTGCCACAGTTTGACCTGCGCGACCTTGCTGCCGACAGTCTTCTCACGCGCTTGTGCTTACTTTGCTGAGTTGCTTGGCCAGCACCTTCTCGGCCACCTCGCGGGCGTAGCCCCTGATCTCCTCTTCTGATACCTCTTCCACTCCAAACGGCACCGAATCCGACTCGAATAGCTGGTTGGTGATCGCCACCACAGGCTTGACCTCCGGCATCGCACCCTTGAGCAGTCGCGTGCCGCACGCTAGACCACATCCATCCAGCAACAACACCCTATCGGCTTGGTTCACCAGGTCCCGCATCCCACTGCTAGTTTCCAGTAGCCCTCCGTGGCATACGCGCACGGTTTTCTCCGGTGCAAGCTCGTGGGCAATGAGGTTCGCCGCCCGGCGGGCTACGTCGCCGCGGAGGCACATCCCCTCGCAGGCAAGTACTGCCGTCTTGGCTGGCGAGGTCAGATGCTTGCGGGCATATCCGTCGCCCAGTTCGCAAGTCTCATCGGTAAGTCGCACTTGAATCGTCCCGGCCATTTCGTCCTCCATAATGAAGAATATTAGGAGGTATCCCTCCACTATTACGGACGAAATAGACCGAGAAATGGATA